>CAKAPY010000016.1 GCA_916719935.1 uncultured Actinomyces sp.
GGCGAATATCTGGCCTGCGTCTTGATGTTTAGCGCAGTTATGGCGATCGTCGCATAGTTCTTTGCTCAGCGATAGGTGATAATTAAGCGCATGAACTTTATTCTGCGTCTTATCGGAACCGGCTTAGGACTGTGGGTCTCGGCCAAAATTGTTCCTGGAATCGTCATTACACAGGGCACGACCCTGACTGAAACAGTCATCATGCTGGGCCTGATTGCTTTGGTCTTCACCATTGTGAATTCGATCGTGCGCCCCTTGGTTTCAATCCTTGCCTTCCCCCTGTACGTCCTCACTTTCGGACTCTTTGCTCTGGTGACGAATGGCATTGGTTTCATGGTGGCAAGCGGAGTTGCCCACTCTTTGGGTCTTCCTTTCTCTGTCTCTGGGATTGGAGCGGCAATTATCGGCGCGATTATCACCGCTATTGTCTCTTCGCTTTTCGGAAGCCTGACTGGAGCATCCAAGAAGGATTGAGCCTTCCCTCGCACACATCACGTCACTCGGCGGGTATCAAAGATATAGGAACGCGTTTGCGTCGTATCGGTGATACCTAGCCGAGTTCTTCTTTGTTCTTCCCAGCGCATTACTTCCCCAATATTGGGGTTCTGTTGCGGATTCGCCTGCTCGCATTCACGGATCGCCTGCGTATAGGTCCCGATGTCGTGCGCGGCAATGGGATTATCACTGCCCTGCTTCACATCCAGGTGTTCGCTATCAAAATGCAAGGTGAGCGCATTTCCCCGATTCGTATTTGCCGCACCATCAAGGGCAGGAACGATATCGCGTGTATTTTCCATATTGAGCATGGGGACACCAGGATCTGGGTGAAAGCCTGCGACGGGAGATCCCGCTGTTAGAACCGAGGCCACGCTGTAGCGTGCGCGAATATCGCTTTCGGAAGCCAGCTGAGCAGCGATGATTCCTCCTTGTGAATGCCCTATGAACTCAACGGGTTCATCACTGCGGATTCCGGCCATATCCATGGCAGTTTTCACCGAACGAAGCTGATCTGAGTCAGATTGACCAACTGCCTGAAGGTTCGTCAGCATGTCCTGGGGATTGTCCTCACCCGGTCCCCACTTCTGCGTTCCTCGGATCATGACGGACCATGAACGGTGCTCCTGACCCTGCTCGTCTGTAGTGACATGCTGAAGGATCTCGATCTGACCTTCATCCGCGCTTGAGCGCAGTTCTCCAATCCTTTCAAGGGCTGACGATGCCTGAAGCGGCGTGCTGACACGAGGTGGAGCTCCGCCATTACTCCCTTGCGTGACTCCCAAGGCTGCCTGCTGGAGCGTCGGAGCATGTTTGGGGTAGGCGATAACGCTATGAGCCGCATAGAGAGCGACACCGAAAGGCCCGCAGTATGTGCGTACTTTCCCGCCATCAGCAACACCTTCCAATACCCGAGTACTCAACGGAGTCCTTCCGCCCGGAGTGGTTGGAAGTGTCTGGGCTGAGACCCGCACCCCACTGTGTCGGCCAAACATTAACCAGCCCATGGCCGCATAGAAAGTTGATGCTTGGGCAGCGGCATCGCGCGTCACTTCTGCGTTCTCATGCGAATTCGTGCCGCTCAGCATTCTGGCCACTTCACCAACGTCATACTGGGTCCGGATACCCAACTCTGCATCTTTTGGTTGATGGACAAAGGAATAGCCGTGGGCTGCAATAATCGCCCCTCCATGAACCAATCCAACAGGAGCCATGAGAAAGGGAAGGTTTGGATTCAGGTACTTTCCAAAACCTCCAATCTTTTGCGAGAGCACCAAGCCGCCGCCCCAGATATTTACTCCCAACCCGCCGTCTAAGCGGGCGCAGGTGCGCTGGTAGGCTCGGACATCGGCCTCGGCACCAGAGTGGATCCGCGCAACATAGGCAAGCTTTTGCGCGCAACTATCCATCCGCTCACTGAGGTGCGCGCCAAGTGAGTAAAAGTGGTCGGCCGCCTCTCCACACTTGTGAATTCTCAGGTCTTGGATCATTCCAGCGAGCATTTCCAGCTGCTCATCACAGGCATCTTTGATTTTCCTCATTGAGAGGACATCATCCACCAGTGCTTCAGTATCGATGCGCGTTTGCGAAGAGGAGACAAGCATCCACGACACGGATTCATCGCTCATGACTGTCCCTCCAGACTTGCCATCTCTAATTGCACAAGTTCTTTAAGCTGCGATGCCAGTGCGGACCAAGAATTCGATCCCTTTGCAATTTGATCAATCTCTGCGCGCGCAGCTTCACTTCCGCTTCCAGTCCATGACGACAGAGAAAATTCATTCATTGTTGCGGCAATATCCGCACAATTGTCTGCGATTACCTGAAGCGACTGACATACCGTAAACATCCACATACGTGTCAGAGTATGAAGACGCTCTTCTCGCTTCTAACGCGTCACAATTTCTGTGGAAAACACCGATAACCCGTCGCGACTGTGTGTGAATACAAGGTTTCAAAACGTGGTCCCGTGGCAGCGAGCTCTCGGTCTGAGATGATTAAGACATGACTTCGCAGCAAGGATCCATGTTTTCGCCCGAAATGGGATACGCAGACCTAGCAGCAACTGGCCAGGCCCTGTCTCCGCTGGACGGTCGCTACCGCCCTCAAACCCAGGAACTGACTCAGTATCTTTCAGAAGCCGCACTCAATCGAACCCGAATTTTTGTCGAGATTGAGTGGATGATTGAGTTGCTGCGACGGGGCATCATTGCTCACGCACCCGAAATTTCTGATGCCGAATTGGACTACCTGCGTGCGCTTCCTCAGAATTTCAACGCGGATTCCATTGCCGAACTCGCGCAGATCGAAGCCGAAACCCGCCACGATGTGAAGGCAGTCGAGTACTACATTGATCATCGCCTCGAGGCAGCTCGCGATGTTCTTGGACCTGACACAGTACTTCCCTCGCTTCGTCCACTGGTCCACATTTTTGCGACCTCGGAGGACATCAATAACCTCTCCTATGCGCTCAATGTTCAAGCTGCCGTTCGCCAAGTGTGGTTGCCTCGTGCACAGGCGCTGTACTCGCGACTTCTTGAATTGGCTCAAAATGGCGCGGCTGTTCCCATGCTTGCGCGCACCCACGGCCAACCGGCAACTCCGGTCACTATGGGTAAGGAATTGGCAGTTTTCGCCTATCGCCTCTCTCGCCAGCTGTCACGAATTGAAGACGCGGAATACTTGGGCAAGATGAACGGAGCCACTGGAACTTGGGCTGCTCACCGCGTTGCTCTACCCCAGGTCCCCTGGCCGCTTCTTACGAAGGATTTTGTAGAGCGCCTCGGTCTGACCTGGAACCCGCTGACGACTCAGATCGAGTCTCATGACTGGCAAAGTGAGCTCTACAGCGATATTTCGCGCTTCGGACGCATTGCTCACAATCTTTCGACGGATTGCTGGACCTACATTTCTTTGGGTTATTTCCACCAAAAGCTTGGTGCACAAGGGTCGACCGGCTCTTCGACGATGCCGCATAAGGTCAACCCCATTCGATTTGAGAACGCGGAGGCCAATTTCGAGATTTCCTGCGCGCTGTTGGAAACCCTTGCTCAGACTCTGGTGACATCAAGGCTTCAGCGCGATCTGACGGATTCCTCAACTCAGCGCAATATCGGGGTGGCTTTGGGGCACTCACTTGTTGCGATCGATAATTTGACCCGCGGTTTAGAGGGAATCGAACTGAATTCACGGGTCATGGCTGAGGAATTGGCACAGCATCCCGAAGTTCTTTCCGAGGCCATCCAGCAGGTCATGCGTCTTGCCTCCCTTGAAGGACGCGACGGCATGGAGAACCCCTACGAGCGCATGAAGGAACTGACGCGCGGACACGATATTGATATCCAGCGTCTACGTGAGTTTGTATCTACTTTGGATTTGCCCGAAGACCAGAAGCAGCGACTCATGGAGCTCACTCCTGAGACCTACACAGGTTATGCACCAGATATGGTCGATTGGATCAGCGCAGAGTAACGCTGTTTTAGACGGGCCTCCAGCCACTATCAAATGCGGGTGCCCCCAAGCGTTCAAAGAGCTCTTCGGGGCGTACTTGCAGGGAAGAGTAGCCCAAAGCTCGCATGTCGGCGATGTCCTGATCACCGCTTTGCAGCTTGCCTTCAATGACAATCGGTGCAATTTCGGGATTACGCCAGGCTGCTTCTACAGCTGCAGCAAGTAAACCCTGCGCAGCACGCGCACGAAGGTCTTCCGCTAGCTCTTCGGTGCCAGCCGTCATCACTACAGTGAAGCAAACCATGGTTGGTTTCCCAAAGCCTTCGTTAACCTGAACCTCGCAGCGGTCGACATCCCATGGAGCGGAATTCACATTGCCGTATTCACCCCGCGCAACCTGCTTTTCTAGGGTTGTGCGAAGCCTTGCCTCGATCATGCGGGCGAAGCGCTGAGAACGCCCTTCCCTATCGCTTGGCCGCAGACGCGTAAGCGCAGCTCCCACTCCGAGCGTTGCGATTCCCATAGCAGCTAGGCCCAGGGGATTAGAAATCCGAGGGATATCGTCAGAGATGCGCTGGAGCGCAGACCCATTCATCATCCCCAAGATCCGCTTGAGTGATCTATTCGCGTCCATGCGTCACCCCATCGTGATTGTCATCAGCTTCTTGTGCATTACTGGTGAGTTGCCGAGAATGAATACCCTTCACCCGCGACCAAACCCCCGAATTTGGGTCATCAAGCTCTTGCCAGACATCATAGATGCGCACGCGGGTAGGCTCATCGCCCTGTGGGAGCATCGCTTGGAGCGTGCGCACCGCTTGCCCGACTCGATCCCACTGAGTGATGGCACTGCGACGCTCAAGGTGTCCCACCGTTTCGGTGTATGTCGACGATGAGTGCGCATAGTACAGGGCGCGCAGTCGTGGCTGAATGAGCTTTCGTCCCACCATGATCCGATGGTCGGGAGCACGAGCCGGTGTTCCATCAGTGGATGGAACAACATCCTGATCATGGGCAATATCAACCATGACAACTTCTGGACGAATTCGTGTTCGCCTGGCGGGAGCTCCCATGGCAAGAATTGCTCGGACATCAATTCCTGTTTCCTGCGCGGATAGGCTTCCCAAATTCACCGCGATCAGACCGCCCTGAGAATGACCAGCAAGCATCACTGGTTCCGTAGCAAAGCCTTCGGGATCGACTCCTTCTTCACTCATCGCCTGGTGAAGTGCCAGAATAATCCCCGCGCGCATAGAGGAGGGCATTCCCAATGCCTCTCGAATATTGGCCTCCATGTCTGCCGGGTTGGGGGTTGATGGAGTATCAAAGTGCTGTGTTCCGGGAATTGAAACGAGCCAACGCCGTGTCTCCCCCTGGCCTACGCGCGTGATTTTGATGGACTGCCCATAGGTTCCAGCCCAGTACATGTCATCGATATCCGCTGCCATATCTTGGAGCGAGCGCGGCGCCCAAAGACGCTTGACCTGAGAACGCGGCCGCCCTGGAATCTCAATAAAATCCTGGCCACCATCAGAATCAAAATACTTATCTGCATGTGCGGTTCCACCGGTCATTTGCCCCAGCGAAGTACCGGCAATGAGCATTCCCGCCATCAGAGCTTCAAAGCCATCACGAGGCGTCACCTGCGCCAAGCGTTGAAGTTTGCCTGTGCGATCCAGTCCAATGACAGAGTCCAGTGCCGCTGCTGCGTGGACGATTTTCCCGGCACTGCCAGCGATGCCACAGAGAACACGTACGAAAAGGGTGTCCAATCCGGGGTCCCGGAAGAAGATCGATTGGGATTGTTCTGATACCTGTTCACCCAGACGATCTGACTCCATCCGCAGACGCGAGCGAATATCCGCTGGAAGAAATCCCAGTGTCGAGGCCCCCGCAACCGCGAGCGCAGAGAACAGTTTGGGTGCAAGCGGAATGACTTTCGCACGCAGGTAGAGGGAAGTAAAAGAGCCCGGCACACGACGCCGTGCGTAATACGAGCGGTGGTGTTGTCGTCTCATGGCCTCTCCTTCCCTTGGTGCAAGCCTAAGCCCCCTGACGTGCATCTGCGTCCAGATTGGCTCAACGAGAGTTTCCTCATCTTTATTTCCTATTGACACATATACCCCCCGGGGGTATATTTCGAAGCGCAAGGAGGAACACTATGACTCACGGATATACCGAAGAAACCGAGCACTACCTCAAGCGCCTTCGCAGAATTGAAGGCCAGCTGAGGGGGTTGCAACGAATGGTTGCAGAGGACACCTACTGCATTGATGTCCTCACTCAAATCTCGGCAGTGCAATCCGCTCTGGACTCCGTCGCACTGGGCCTCCTTGAAGACCACATGAATCACTGCGTTCTTCACGCCGCTCAACACAGTGAAGAAGAAGGACGCGAAAAGATCCAAGAAGCTACAAAGGCAATCGCGCGACTGGTGAAGTCCTAAGCGCGCACCGTAACGTCTCTCCATTTTTCCCACCACCAAAGAAAGGCGCCATCATGGCACAGGAAATTGACCGCACCGTCGAACTCTCCATCAACGGAATGACCTGCGGACACTGCGTCGCATCTGTCACCGAAGAACTGAGTGAGGTCCCCGGCGTCCTGAACGTCGAGGTCATCCTCAACTCCGGCGGAACCTCGAAGGCCACCGTTGTCACCAACACCGAACTCGATGACAACGCTCTGCGCGATGCCGTTTCCGAGGCCGGCTTCGAATTGGTTGGAATCGCTCGCGATTTCTGACCTCCTCAACCGGGGGTACCACCAGGTGCCCCCGGGATATCCCGTGAACCAGACACGACAGAATCGCTCAGAATGACTAACAAAACTCTCCGCACATCAACCGATACTGAGAGCGAGCACTTGGGAGACGGGCTGCTGCGCCGCGCTGCGGATCTACGCAACCGCTTCCTTGTGACCCTCCCTTTCACCATCATCGTTCTGGGCCTGTCCATGGTTCCTCCACTTCAATTCCCCGGCTGGCAGTGGGTCGTCGCTTTCCTCTCGCTACCCGTCGTGATCTGGGGTGCCGCCCCCTTCCATCGCGCTGCCTTCCAGGCCGGACGCCATGGATCTTCGACCATGGACACCCTGGTCTCCCTCGGTGTCATCGCCTCGAGCCTGTGGTCGTGGTACGCCCTGCTCTTTGGCGGTGCAGGCATGATCGGCATGCGCATGCATATGTCGCTCATTCCCGCGAGTAGCCACGCAACGCACGCGGAAATCTACTTCGAGGGTGCCTGCGCAATCGTTACTTTCCTTCTGGCCGGCCGACTGATGGAGGCGCGGACGCGCTACCACTCCGGTGACGCCTTACGTTCTCTTCTTGAGCTCGGTGCAAAGGACGCGATCCTCGTTGAAGGAAACGGCGCGGATCGTCAGTTCCGCACCATCCCCGCAGCTGAACTTCGTGTTGGAGACCTCTTCCAGGTTCGTCCCGGCGACAAGGTCGCAACTGACGGCATCGTTGAAGAGGGCTCTAGCGCCTTGGATACCTCGCTCATGACGGGCGAATCTCTTCCCCGCGAAGTATCCCCCGGTAGCGCGGTGACCGGAGGGACCCTCAACACCTCGGGAGCATTGATCGTCCGCGCAACCGCCGTTGGATCCGAAACTCAGCTGGCTCACATCGGCCAGATGATTACCGAGGCCCAGGCAACAAAGGCCCCCGTCCAACGTCTTGCGGACCGTATTTCTTCGGTGTTCGTTCCGACGATCATTGTGCTTTCCCTACTGACTTTGGCGGGATGGCTCATTGCCGGAGCTGGCGTTCAAAGCGCAATCACCGCAGCCGTTGCCGTCCTGGTTGTTGCCTGCCCCTGTGCTCTTGGTCTGGCTACGCCAACCGCACTCCTTGTAGGTTCGGGCAAGGCCGCGCAGATGGGTATCCTCATTTCTTCCGCTGAGGTCCTTGAGCGCACGCGCAGCATCGACACGATCCTCCTTGATAAGACCGGCACCTTAACAAAGGGTGCCATGTCTTTGGAGTCCGTGATCCTTCCTGATGGAAGCGCAAATTCTCCCGATGCCCAGGCCAGCGAGGATGCGCTCAGCGTGACCGCCTCGCTGGAATCTGCCTCGGAGCACCCGATTGCCCGCGCGCTTACTGCGGCTGCCCGCGAGCGCGAGCTTCCCTCACGCCCTGTCCGCGAATTGCGCAACCACCCCGGACTTGGGGTTTCCGCGCTCGCCGAAGACGGCGCACTCCTTCTGGCCGGCCGCGTGAGCTGGCTGCGTAACCTTGGTATTTCCCTTCCTCAGTCCGCACTTTCCGCGATCTGCGAGGCCGAGGCCACGGGAGCGACCGTTGTGGCCAGCGCGCGCGTTGAGGGCTGGCAGGAAACTTCCTCCGCCGGCGATACGGACTCGACGCACGCTTCGGAGCCCACGCAAGAGGACGAGGATGGCGCAGTCATCGTCGATATGGCCGTGGGCGGCATGACCTGCGCTTCCTGCGTTCGCAGAGTTGAGCGCAAGTTGGGCAAGCTCGATGGCGTTCATGCGCAGGTTAACCTGGCAACTGAGAGCGCTCGAATCACCCTTTCACACGATTACAGCGATGCTCAGCTTGAAGAGGTTGTGAAGGCAGCGGGTTATGAACCTCAGGTGCGTTCACGCCGACTTGCTTCCGCTCAAGCACCCACAGCAACACTCACACCTCAAACGCGCGAACTTCCCGAGCACCTTGATGGCGTGCTTCTGGGTGCATTCGTTGTGCGTGACACGGTGAAGGAGTCATCGAAGGATGCGATTGCCCAGCTTAAGGCCTTGGGTATCACTCCGACCTTGCTCACTGGTGATCACGAATCTGCAGCACGTTTTGTCGCTTCGCAGGTTGGGATTGACTCGGTTATTGCAGGAGTTCTTCCCGCAGATAAGCGCGATGCGGTGATGCGCCTTCAAGAAGAAGGCCACCAGGTCGCCATGGTGGGTGACGGCGTTAATGACGCGGCTGCTCTGGCACAGGCCTCGACTCAGGGCTTGGGTATTGCCATGGGTTCGGGTGCGGATAGTGCAATCGCTGTCGCGGATATGACGCTAGTGAGCTCGGATCCGACGATGGCTGCTGCAGCAATTCGTATTTCGCGCGCAACGCTGAAGGTCATTAAAGAAAACCTGTTCTGGGCCTTCTTCTATAACGTCCTCGTGATTCCGCTCGCGATTTTCGGGCTTCTCAACCCGATGCTCGCTTCGGCTGCGATGGCCATGTCCTCGGTATGTGTTGTCCTCAACTCCATGAGGCTGCGCCGCGCACACTGAGGTATCACTCCCATACGTAGTGCCCCCGCGATTTCTCGCTGGGGCACCGTGTGTCTTACCTGATATGAGGCTCAATCAATTCCAGTAAAGCGCATTAGCTAATGCGTTTAGCGACTTGGAAACCGCCCTGGTTATACACCAATTCGAAACTATGCCCCGGATGCGCACCCTGCGCGTAGGCCACGGCATCGACGTTCTTCTGATCTCCCCAGGCAGCTCCGCGTTGATCGACAACGACATAGTCGACGTCAACATTCTTAGCGGATCCCACCCAATACACCTCGTGGCGTGGAACCAAGTAGGCCAGCAGGGTGAGATCAGTTTCGACCTTTGCGTTTTCGGGGATAAGCTCATTAATCTCTTGAGCCTGGGCCATTCGAGGACTCAGAGTCCCAAAACCCGGATTCGTCATCTGCCACATCGGAAGCTGCGGAGCGGTCACAAATGCCGCAGCGCAAGGCAGTGCCAATGCAATTGTTGCCACGACAGGACGCTGCACGCTGGTTACCCAGCCCCAGCCTCGGGAAATCGAAGAATCCTGCTGCGAAGACCACCGGCGATGCACATCCAGCAAGGCACCCAAGAGGATGGGGACCAAAATCGCGTTGTAGTGCCAGTGCTTCCAATCCCAGTAGTAGTCAACAGAACCTAGGAAACGCCACGCAATTGTCGGCATGATGACCCAGAACCAGGGAGATGCCATACCAATGATGCCGGCCCCCAAAATCACCATGGCAATGACGCCATACTTTTGGGCAGGCCACAGCGCACGCTCAATCAGAGTGACATCCCCCCGATTGCTGCTTCCATCCAAGCTGTAGGCCCAGGTACCTGAGGCATTAAAGGCGGGCAGAAGTAGCTTCACCGTCACGAAGAAGGCAAGAAGTCCAAAGACCGCGAAAAACAAGGGATAGGTGAAGGACTTTTCACTCTCTCGGCCTCGCCACGCCAACACAATGCCAATCATCATGACGGTAAGACCGAGGTCTTCCTTCACCAAGACCAAAGGCGCCGACCATGCCATAACGGCAACCCAGCGACCCTCAACAAAAGCGGCAGAGGCCCAGGCAAGAAGGGGAACAGCAAAGGCAATCTCATGGAACTGCGAGGCAACGGCACCCTGGAATCCCCATGCGGTGACATACCCAATCCCAACGAATGTTCCAAGAAGCCACCCGGCTTGCTTACTGGCTAGACGAACCAGCGGCCACGCCGAAACCGCGATCAACAGATCTTGAACGACCAGCAGGGTCAGCCCCGACGGGAAGAAGCGATAAACCAGACCCAGAAGAACCAAGATGGGGTGGAAGTGATCGCCCAGAAGGTTGTAGCCCGGTCCCTTCACAGGCACGATCGGCGCAGAGAAGTGAGAATAGGACTTCGCTGCCTCGGTGAAAATAGCCAGATCCCACGAAGGGACGGTCAGCGAACGCCACTGGCCAACCGAGAAGGTGATGTACAGGCAGGCGCCCAGGACAACGGAAAGTGCAGCGGGAAGATAGGCCGCAAGCGCGCGGGATGTACGCAAACGGGTACCTTTTTCAGACATTAACTGGTTTCTCCTGCAGGTGATTGGGATACGGGAGTGTGCTCGGGATCAGGGTAGGGGGCACCCAAGCGTTGAAGAGAGACAGGGGTTCGGAAGCGACGGCGCAGTCGTACTTTGCGTAAGGCCAGCATTGCTGACGTCCACAACACATCGGCAAAACCTGTCGTGGGGTTGAGCTCAACCAGACTGCGATCGTCGCCCGAATGCTCGAAAGCGCAGGGCAGTTCAATAGCTGTCATTCCTTCAGAAAGCAGTCGTACCTTCAGGTCCAGCTCCAGGCCGTAGCCATTTGCGAAAGGCATAACGCAATTCAATGCCTCGCGAGTCAGGCACATTTCCGGGGAAAGCGGCGCCTGACAATCCCAACCGGTCTGACGACGGATCGTATTGTGGGCCAGGCGCTGAGCGGAGGTCCCCTTCCGTGATTTCCCATCGGGGACGCTCAAGTCCGCGGGCACACCACACGCCAAATCTGCGCGCCCACTGGAAATCGCCTCGACAAGGAAGGCGGCATCGACGGCACTCTCCCCCAGGTCGCCCGAGAGGAAGAGAATGTGTCGACCGGGTGTATCCACGCGATCGCGCATTGCTGCAACTTTCACTCCCGTTTCGCGTGCCGAGGCCCGGCCTCGGGGAACGGAATGGCGAACGACAACCGCACCGGCGGCGCGCGCATACTTCCCGGTTTCGTCGTCCGAGCCGTCGTCAATGACAATCAGCAGGTCAACGCCAGGGATTGCACGGCATGCACGAACAGTTGAGGCGATCTGCCGACCCACATTGTGGGCAGAGATGATCGCAGCGACCTTCTGGGAAGGTGAGGGTTCGACGGATTGAACGGGAGTCACTCTGTTAGTCTATCCCGCTCAGGTGCCGCCTCTCCTTAGCGAATCGTTACCTGGCGGGAAACGAGGCCCTGGCGCGCGCGACGTTCGTCTGCACTCAGCGGGGTGGTTTCCTTCAGCGCCTTCTCAACGTTCTCCGCAAGAGCCTTTGCATCGGCGGCAACATCTTCTGCGGAAGCGCCCTCAGCGAGCTCAAAAACCGGAATTGCCAGACCGCATGCGCGGAATGCACCGACGAAACGAGAGCCTTCTCCCAATCGGGCATTTCCCGCTGCCTGCAGGCGAGCCAGCGCATCAAAAAGCTTGTGTTCAGGAGCGGCAGACACGTAACGAACAAAGTTGCGGTTCATTTCGCACCAGTACATGCCTTCGGTACCGGGTACTGCAGCAGTGGGAACAACGTCAGCGCGGTTTTGCTCAAGAGCATCGCGCATTTCGGGGGTGAGTTCCTGGTTCGGGTCAAACCAGTAACCGAAATCAGCAACGATCTCCATATCGCCAAATGCCTTCGGATCAACAATGTCCTGGAGGCGAGGGGCGGGTTCGCGCACATCAATATCGATGACGCCGTCAACACCGTCGGATTGTGCCTGAAGGGCAGCAAGAAGAGCTGCGGCAACGTCGTGTGAGAGATCGCCCGAGTTCGAGCGAGTCTGCAGACCGACGAGGATGCGTCCATCGGGGCGAATCATTGCGGGATGGCCATCGGGCAGCAGGGTAACGATGTCGAAGTCTGCACCGCCGTGTTCTTCAGTGGTGCGCCCGCTCAGCGTTGCACAGGGGATGATTTCGCGCATTGCGACCAGTTCGATCTCGTTAGGAAGTCCTTCAAAAGGACGTTCCACGAAGGGGATCGGAGGGCGGTATGCCGGGCGATCTGCGCTGACTGCTACTTTTTTACGACGTGAGGCTTTTCCCATGGGGCTATCGTAGCGGTTTTCCCAGCGTTCACGAGGCCGTGGCTGCGCACCTGCGCAAAATTGCCTGCATGACAGCGGCGGCACCGTCGTTTTCAACGGCGGCCGCAACGAAATCGCTGTGGACGCGAATCTCCTCGGTGGCGCCGCCCATAGCAACCCCGAAGGCCGCCCACTCGATCATGGCAATGTCGTTCGTCCCATCACCAATAGCGACCGTTCCTTCAATGGGAAGCGAAAGATCCCGTCGGAGTTCATCAAGCCCGCTGGCTTTCGTCACCCCGAGTGAACTGATATCAGCCCACGAGGTCCAGCCGACGAAAACCTCGTGAGTCTTCGCAAAGGGCAGGGCACACAAAATGCTTTCGAAAGAATCGCGATCCAAAGCGGGCTCGCGAATGACAAGCTTGGGCGTGCGCATCGCTTTGAGTTCGTCGATGCTCACCAACTCGGTGTCTTCAACGATCTCCCCTTCGGGAAAACCCGTTGAAATCAAGCGAAGGTCACGGTCTTCGACGGCGAAACGCGCATGTGGAAGAGTCTTTAACGCCTCGTCGATCACCTCGGCGGGGGAAAACTCATGGCGATGCACAATCTCGTACCCGGCCTCGTGAACGCGAGCAAGAACCGCACCATTGGACGCGATAATCCACCCGCGACGGAAGCCCAGTAGTGGGAGAACGGGCAGGACCGCACCCATTGAGCGGCCGGTCGCGATAACGACCTGTGCACCGGCGCGGCTGAGCGCTGCAATCGATTCAACGACCTGCGTGCTGGCACCGCTGGGACTCAAAATCGTCCCATCGATGTCCAGGGCAACCATCACCTGCGTGATATCACGCGGGAAAGTGGAAGGAAGCGCATCGTGCGCCTCCCCCACCAGCTCCTCGAAAGGACGAGGAGCCTCACCGCTTAGCGGTGCCGTTAAGTAGCTGGTCACGCAGCCTCGTTACTTTGCGGCAACGGGCTCAAGAACCTCGAGGCCACCCAGGTAGGGGCGCATTGCTTCGGGAACGTAGATTGAGCCATCGGCTTGCTGGTGGTTCTCAAGGATTGCAACCAGCCAACGGGTCGTAGCAAGGGTGCCATTGAGGGTTGCAACAGCGGTCATGCCATCTTCGCGACGCTCACGGATACCCAGTCGACGTGCCTGGAAGGTCGTGCAATTCGAGGTCGAGGTGACCTCCATGTAGCGTTCCTGAGTGGGAAGCCACGCCTCGCAGTCAAACTTACGAGCAGCAGAAGTACCCAGGTCACCGGCAGCCGTATCAATCACGCGATAGGGCAGCTCAACCTTGGCCAGCATCTCTTCTTCCCAAGCCAGGAAGCGTGCGTGCTCTTCTTCAGCGTCCTCGGGGCGGCAGTAGGAGAACATCTCAGCCTTGTTGAACTGGTGGACGCGGATGATGCCGCGGGTATCCTTACCTGCTGAACCAGCTTCGCGACGGTAGCAGGTCGACCAGCCCATGTAGCGCTTGGGTCCATCCGACAGATCGAGGATCTCATCGGCGTGGTAGCCGGCGAGAGCAACCTCAGAGGTACCCGTCAGGTACAGGTCATCGGCGGGCAGGTAGTAGATCTCTTCGGAGTGCTCGTTGAGGAAGCCGGTACCGC
>CAKAPY010000017.1 GCA_916719935.1 uncultured Actinomyces sp.
ATAGGAATCCCACCACTGCACCTACAAAACGCAGCACGTACCGCAAATAACGCTTTACGCGCCCTCGCTGCGCTCCACGCGCGGACTGCGAATCAGACACCACCACACCTCCTCGCCGTCGTTGAGGTCAGTCTCAGCCTAACGAAGAAAGCTGATTCAGCAAGTAATTACTCGACACTATTTCGATATTTGAGAAAAAAACCCATCGTAGGCAATTCGCGGACACTGGCCTCGTACCGAAATCATCCCGCACGGCTCAAACCCATAAGCCTCCAGCGCTCGACGCATCGGTCCGTTATCGAGGTGCGTATCGCAGCGCAAATACGGAACTCGCCCCGCGCAAAAGTCCATGACCACGCCAGTGACCCCACGGCCTCGGACGCTGGCAAGGCGATGGATCACGCCATACTCATCATCGAAGTGCCACGCACCATCAATCTGGGAATACTCCTCTTCCGGCCCGCGAGCGAAAGTAAACACCGCCAAAGGCCCCTGTTCATCACAAACAAGGAAACACTCGCCTCGTTCAATATCCCTGAGCGCATCACTGCGGTTGGGGTAATCACTGGGCCACTGCGTCGGGTTACCGTTCGCCCGCATGAATTCCCGAGCATGATCAAAAGCAGACTCGATGAAATCCAGATCCTCGGAAGTGGCAGGGCGTATGAACATGTCATCAGGGTAGCCCACCCGAAAATCGCACGCGCCACCGGGCACCACTACACCCAAACCGATACCCTGCATTTATGGCCAGCGAACATCCCACACGACACGAGCACTTCGGTAAGTACCTTGCGCTAGGTATTGGTACCCATGTCTTATGGGGTTTCTTCCCGCTCTATTTCCACCTGCTTGATCCCGCAGGTTCCCTAGAGATCATCGTCCACCGCGCACTGTGGGCCTTCATTGCGTGCTTCTTCGCCTTGACTTTGACCCGCTCACTGCCGCGAGTGTGGCGAATTCTCCACGACCCCTCGATCACATGGCCTCTAGTCGCAGCGGGATTCCTTGTCGTTATCAACTGGACGACCTATATTTACGCGATCCTCATCGGCCACACGACCGATGCCGCACTTGGCTATTACATCAACCCCCTATTGACCGTTGCTCTGGGCATGATCGTCTTGCGCGAAAAGATCTCACGTCTTCAGGGAGTCGCATTAGTTTTGGGTGTGATCGCTGTTGCGGTCATTATTGTCGGCCTTGGGCGCCTACCGTGGATCTCGCTGGCCTTACCCGCATCATTTGGCCTGTATTCCCTTGTGAAGAAGCAGGTCGCGCTCAAGGTCCGTCCCCTTGATGGAATGACGATCGAAACTGCAGTGGTCATCCCAATTCTTCTGGGTTACTACATCTACCTTGCCGCGCACCAAGCAACTTCTTTCCATGCGCTTGCTCGCTTGGGAGACGGAGCCATGCCGTGGCAGCTTCACCTGGCTCTTCTGATTGGTTCGGGAATCCTCACCGTCATCCCGCTGCTCACTTTTGCCAAAGCCTCCCAGGGCCTGCCTCTTGGCCTTTTGGGTTTCTTGCAGTACATCTCGCCCAGCATTCAGCTGATCATCGGCGTCTGCATTTTCCACGAGTACATGGAGCCCACGCGCTGGATTGCAACTGGCATTGTCTGGGTTGCACTGGCTTTACTCAGCGTGGATGGTCTGCTTAAAGTACGCCGCTCCAAACAATAGCGATCACACCCGCGCAGAGCGCTATAAAGGCCCCAATTCCCCACACAAGAGCGGACCCGCCCCTTCCCTGTCCGGGTTCGCGCACGCGCTTTCCATTCGCAAAGGCCTCGAGGTCTTGAAGTGGCCCGCTTTGGCGCGGTTGTGCCCAACTCCAGTCCACCGCTTCCCCCACTGCCGAGGCCGGCGCCTGAACCTGCGCCGAGGCGTACTGTCCTGGGACCGGTGCCTCACTCTGCTGCGAGAACTGAGCTTGCGGTGCACGCTCAGTTCCGGGGATTGGGAAGTAGTCAGCTTGAGGCTGGGAGGGAAATGCTCCATCTGCCGCGACAACTCCCGAGCCGTAGACGAACTGGGGTTCGCGCTGCGCATTCGTATCAATAATCCACTGGCGCAGCTGCGGGTACATACTGGGGTTTTCCAAAAGCGCGGCATGCAAATCAGGGCGTGCGGCGGCAAGTTGGGCGATCAGTTCGGCAGGTAAAGAGGGATCAGCCGCTTGTGCAGGCGTGAAAGCGTTTAAGTCGTACATACCCCTCCTGACTCTTCAAACTACACAGGTTCTTCGCGCGAAGTAAAGTTCGCGAAGCGAGCCATGTGTCCCTGGAAAAGCACACGAATAGTTCCCGTTTCGCCATTACGATGCTTGGCCAAAATAATATCGGCTTCACCCGGACGATCTTCAGAATTGTAGTATTCGGGACGATGCAAGAGCATGATGATATCCGCGTCCTGTTCCAGCGAACCAGATTCACGCAGGTCACTCATCATCGGCTTCTTGTCGGTTCGCGCTTCGGGACCACGGTTTAGCTGAGCGACAGCAACGACTGGAATATCGAGGTCCTTCGCAAGAAGCTTGAGGTTTCGCGACAGAACTGAAACTTCCTGCTGTCGAGATTCAACCTGCTTACCCGTTGTCATCAGCTGCAGGTAGTCGACAACAACGAGGCCCAGATTGTGCTGTTGCTTGAGGCGGTGACACTTTGAACGAATTTCCGTCATGGTGACGTTCGCCGAGTCATCAACAAAAATCGGAGCCTCGGAAATCTTGCCGGTTGTTTCAGAGACCTTTCGCCAGTCGCGCTCGGTCATTTCGCCCTTCATCATCTTGCTCATAAACACTGAGGACTCAGCGGAAAGCATGCGCATCGCAATATCGTTTTGCGACATTTCCAGCGAGAAGATGACCGAAGTAATTCCGTGTTTGATCGAGGCCGAACGGCAAAAGTCCAGAGCCAAAGTCGACTTACCCATTGCGGGACGGGCCGCGACAATGATCATCTGCCCACCTCGCAAGCCACCGGTCATTCGATCAAGGTCAACGAATCCCGTGGGCACACCGGCGAGCTTGCCCTGATTGAGTTCAATCTGCTCCAGTTCGCCCAGAATGTTCTCTGACATCTCTGCCATCGACACGTAGTCAGTTTGCGACTGACGTTCGGCGACTGCGAAGATCTCAGCCTGCGCCTGGTCAACGATCTCATCGACGTCACCACCGGCATCTGCGTAACCCAGCTGGACAACTCGCGTTCCCGCGGTCACCAGTCGACGCAAGATCGCGCGCTCCTTAACAATTCGCGCGTAGTAGCCGGCGTTTGCCGCGGTAGGAACTGCAGCAATAATCGAATGGATATACGAGGCCCCGCCCACCCTTGACAAGTCGCCCTGCCTTTGGAGTTCGCCTACCACCGTCACGGCATCTGCGGGTTCTCCGCGCCCCATTAGATCAATGATCGTGTTGTGGATGATTTCGTGAGCGGGTTTGTAGTAATCCGTCCCTCGAATTTCTTCGGTGACATCGGCAATAGCTTCCTTGGAGAGCATCATGGACCCCAAAACGGACATCTCAGCGTCGATGTCCTGAGGTGGGGTGCGATCAAAATCTTCCGATGCCATTAAGGGCTCTCCTAGGCGAATGTGTGCATGTGGACGGGATTGGCCTGCCGCGTCGATTCGAGCTAGCGACGCAAAGCGCGTACACGCGAGAGTACTGCCAAGTGAGGAAGCGTGCCACCTTCAAGTTCAACACGAATGTGGATGACGTGTGGATATCTTGTGGATTTGGCCGCGTGTCATCCACATGTCCTGTGGAAAGGTGTGGATAACAGGTATTTCCCAAGCCCTCTCTCAGGCTATCCTCAGTTTTGAGTTTCCCTAGAATCACGCCATTTTCCGAGTAAGATCTTTCCACAGATGTGTACACAGACTGTGGATAAAAAGTGGAGCGAGAATCAGTGGATAACGATGACCAGCGCAAACATAAGCCTCAAGCGGAGATTGAAGGTTTACGCACGTCACATATTTCTATCCACAATGAATCGACATCAACTGAAAATGAGCACTCTGAACAGGTGCTATCCACAGATGAATCCACTTCAGTGGATAGACACACACTTACTGAAGCATCCGATCCCATTCCCAGCTCTCCTTCAGAAAAGACAGGTGACAGCGCCCCCGTGGTGACGAAAAAACCAAGCCTCACCAGACAAATCCTGGCGCTCGCCATCCCAACCCTGGGCGCAACAATCGCCCAACCGCTCTTCCTCACCATTGACTCCGCGATGGTCGGACACTTGGGTGCAGAGAAAATCGCCGGCATGTCCCTGGCCATGATCATCATTAACACCGTCTACGGAATGTCGATCTTCCTGGCCTACTCAACCACTGCCGAAACTGCCCAAGCAATGGGAGCCGGAAACGAACGCAGGGCACGCGAACTGGGAGTACACGCCATGTGGCTCGCAGCCATCATCGGCGTTTCCTTAGCTCTCCTCTTGGCAATCTGCGGAATTCCACTGCTTCACGCATTGGGCGCAGCATCCGAAATCATGCCCTACGCCCAATCCTTCCTCTACGCATCCCTACCCGGACTTGCGGCCTCGCTCATCACCATGGCGGCCACGGGTGTCCTGCGCGGAATGAAGGACACCACCACTCCTCTCATCGCGGCTGGAGCGGGTGCGGCACTGAACGTCGGCCTCAATGCCTTCCTCATCTACGGGATCAACCTGGGGATTGTCGGTAGCGGTATTGGAACCTCGATCGTCTCTACAATCATGGCGATCAGCTTGGTGTCAATCCTCGCCCGACCGGCGCGAGCCAAGGGTGTCTCTTTACGTCCGTCACTGACAGGAATCCGCCAATCTGCGCGCGTCGGCGGTCCTCTCTTGGCGCGCTCGGTCGCGATTCGCCTGGCCTTCCTCACCTCGATCTGGAGCGCGACGGCAATCAGCGTCAACGGCCTGGCCGCCTACCAAGTTGTCATGTCCGCCTGGCAAATCCCCCTTTTCCTTCTCGATTCCCTTGCGATCGCCTCGCAAACCCTGGTCGGCTTCGCAATCGGTTCGGGCGATCGCTCTCAGCTGCGCACACTTCTTCGCACCCTCTCGTGGTGGGGAATTTTTGCGGGGATCATCATCGGCGCCCTGACCGCGGCCCTGTCCCCCTGGATCCCTTCCTTCTTCGTTTCCGAGGCCGTGGTGCGAAACATGGCAATCCCCGCGGTGATCGTCAACGCAGTCTTCTTCCCCGCTCAATCCCACGCCTTCCTGTTAGATGGCGTCCTGATCGGGGCCGGACGCGGGGCATCCCTGGCAAAGGCTGCATTCCTCAACCTGGCGATCCTGCTTCCCGCACTGTGGCTTTTCTCAGTTGCGCGCCCCACCCTTACAGAAACTCAGGCAGTTGCTGTCCTCATCGGTTTGGTCACCGGTTTGTACATGCTCACGCGCGCGCTTACCAATTCGTGGATCACCTGGTTCTCGCCCAAACATGCGCTGATTCCTCGCCACGAGGCCGGTGCCCAAAGCGCCGAATAAATCACGCTCTGAACTTGCTGACAGGTAGTGACAGAAAACTGAAAAAACGCTAGACTTTGACGCTGGACTGTTTCTAACCACCCGGGTGAGAAATGAGTCCCACGGACACCCATGTGTCCGTGTGCAAAAGCCGGTGAAACTCCGGTAATTGCAACGCATGACCCTCCTGTCACGGAAATACCGTGACCGCGAAGACCACAGGAGGTGGGTATCAACGTGCGTGAATACGAACTGATGGTGATCCTCGATCCTTCGATCGACGAGCGCACCGTCGCCCCGCAGATGGAGAAGTACCTCGAGCAGGTCACCGCTAACGGCGGCTCCGTCGAAAAGGTCGACATCTGGGGCAAGCGTCGTCTTGCCTACGACATTCTCAAGCGTTCCGAGGGCATCTACGTCGTCATCAACATGACGACCACCCCCGAAATTGCGCTGGAAATCAACCGCTTGATGACTCTGAACGAGTCCATCCTGCGCACGAAGCTCCTGCGTCCGGACGCCCACTGACCTTTGCTCGCCTGAGCAATCACCTCATACAGCCCACCAAGGAGATCCAATGGCTGGAGAAACCGTCATTACGATCATTGGCAATTTGACCAATGATCCGGAACTGCGTTGGACGCAGAGCGGAGCACCCGTCGCCGACTTCACGGTGGCATCTACCCCGCGTTCCTTCGACCGTCAAAGCGGCGAATGGAAGGACGGGGAAACCCTGTTCATGCGCTGCTCAGTTTGGCGCGAAATGGCTGAAAATGTCGGCGAATCCCTGCGTAAGGGAATGCGCGTCATTGTCACCGGTCGCCTCGTGCAGCGCTCTTTCGAAACCCGCGAGGGCGAACGTCGTACCGTCGTCGAACTTCAAGTCGACGAGGTCGGCCCCTCACTGCGCCGCGCAAAGGCACAGGTCACCCGCACGGGCGGCCCGGCCTCGCAAGGCGGAGCACCCCAGGGAGGCTACTCCCAGGGTGGCGGCTACGGACAGCAGCAGGGCTACGGAAACCAAGGTGGTTACTCACAGGGCCAGGCCAGCTATGGCGCACCCGCCGGCGGCTCTCAAGACGATCCGTGGCGCACATCCGATTCCGGTGCTGCGACCTCTTTCGCCGAAGATCCGCCCTTCTAAATAGCGCTTTGTCAGCAATGCGCTGACACACGCTGAACACATGCTTGGGAGCGTTCACTCGCTCAGATCATCAAGGAGAACATCATGGCGAAGCCTCAACTTCGCAATAAGCCCATTAAGAAGAAGGCCAACCCGCTGAAGTCGGCCAAGATCGAATCGATCGACTACAAGGACACCGCTCTGCTGCGTAAGTTCATCTCGGACCGTGGCAAGATCCGCGCTCGCCGCGTCACCGGTGTCTCCGTCCAGGAGCAGCGTCGCATTGCTCGCGCCATCAAGAATGCGCGTGAGATGGCCCTGCTGCCCTACACCTCTACCGGCCGCTGATTCGAAGGGAAGGACTGAAAAATGGCAACTACCAAGCTCATCCTCACCCACGATGTGGAACGTCTCGGTTCCGCAGGCGATGTCGTCGAGGTCAAGTCTGGATACGCCCGTAACTACCTGGTTCCCCGTGGCTTCGCCACCAAGTGGACCAAGGGTGCACAGGCACAGATCGATCAGATGGCAGCAGCTCGCCGCCGTCGTGAGATCGCTTCCGTCGACGATGCACGCCTCGTGCGCGACGCCCTGCAGGCCGCGGTTGTTACCGTGAACAGCAAGGTCGGTGCACACGGACGCCTCTTCGGTTCCGTTTCTGCCGCTCAGATTGCTGACGCAGTGAAGGAACAGCTGAACCAGACCATCGATCGTCGTCGCGTGATCATCACCGACCCGATCAAGACCACCGGTGACCACACCGTGACGGTCAACCTCCACGCCGATGTTCGCGCAAACCTTAAGGTTCGCGTTCTGGCCGTGAAGTGACAGTCTGACAAGGCTTATACAAAAGCCGGGGCGTCCCCGAAAGGGATTGCCCCGGCTTTTGTTATACCCGAATAGGCTTTACTCCGGACCGCCACCGCCACCGGGGCGTCCGCCACCACCATTTGATGAGCCCCCGCCGTTAGAGCCGCCACCGTTGCCGCCATTGCCGCCGTTGTTTTGGGCAGAAGGAGTAACGGTTGGCTGAACCTCAGCTCCAGGGGTTTCTTGGGTCGCCTCGGGAGTTGGCGTTGGTGTTTCCTCAGTTGGAGTGGGGGTGGTCGTCGCGACCGGTGCGGGATTCACCGGAGTCGCGGTTTGACGCTTATACCAGTCGAAGTGGAGCTTCGTATCGTTTGCGCTGACTGCCTTCATGTAGCGCACCCACACGGTTACCGGCCAGTCACCGCCGTGGAATTGGCCCAAACCGCCAATATTTGTCAGCGACACGGGGCTACCATTCTCATCGAGCTGGTACATGCTAACGGCAGTGACCAAGCTCGGGGTAAACCCAACAAACTGCGCGGTCTTCTGTTCTTCCGAGGTACCCGTCTTTCCGCCGCTATCCTGTTTGAGAACTGCGGCGGCCTCGGCTGTACCACCCGAAGCGGTCACCGCCTGCAGTGCCGGAAGGACCGTTGACATGGTCTTCGTGTCGAAAACCTGCTTAGGATTCACGGTGGTCTGGAAAACCTTCGAACCATCAGAGTTTTGAACCTCGCGGACGATGTGCGGGTTGGTTCGCTGACCGCCAGAAGCGATGGTCGAATACGCGTGAGCCAGATCGATATTGTGAGGCGCCGCGAAGCCCAGAACATTCAGCAGGGAGTCATCCAAGCCATTGGTGTCTTCGGGGATACCCAGCTCAATGGCAACCTGCTTGGTCGTTGCGGATCCAACTTCCTGGTTGAGCCCAACGAAAACCGTGTTAATCGAATTCTTCGTTGCATTGACCAGGTTCTGTCGACCCCAGGACACACCCCAGTCATTACTCACCGGACGTGCCAATCCACTGAAGGTCTTCGGCGAGGAACCGTCGTAGGTGTCGTAGATCGACCCGCCCTGTTCGGCATGAGCAATCAAAGCGAAGGGCTTAAAGGTCGAACCAGCAGCCATGATGTCCTGCGTCGCACCATTTTGCTGGCGCTTGAGGTAGTCCTTGCCGCCGTATTCGGCAACGATTTCACCGGTAGCGGGATCCAATGATGTCAAAGCCACGTGCATGGAGTCTTCATTCCAGCCACGCACCGTGTACATGTACTCGGCAGCATCAACCGCCTGATCCTGCTTCTCCTTATCAATTGTGGAAATGATTCGGTATCCACCGGTTGCCAGCTGATCGGCTGTGAAACCGCCCTCTTGGGCAAGTTCCGTACGGATCTGCTCCATGAGATAACCGGTCGGACCTTCCATTGTCGGCCCGCCCAAAGTATCGGGGTCAATGGTCTTGGGGAATTCAGCCGCATTCGCATCGGCCTGGGAAATCCACCCGTCTTCGACCATCAGATTGATGACACGAGTCCACCGCGAGCGCGCTTTCTCTTCATCAACCGCCGGGTCCCACGCGGAAGGAGCGGGAATGATGCCGGCAATCATTGCGGCCTCGGAAAGGGTCAGGTCCTTTGCTTCATGACCGAAGTAAGCCTGAGATGCGGCCTCAATTCCGTAGGCTCCACGCCCGAAGTAAATGGTGTTGAGGTAGTTGCCGATGATCTGGTCTTTGGACTGTTCGCGGTTGATCTTGAGGGCAAGAATTGCTTCCTTGGCCTTACCCACATAGCCGGTCGTTTCCCCAACGTAGTAGCGCTCAACATATTGCTGAGTCAGGGTCGACGCACCCTGGCGCGCTCCGCCCCTAATATTGTTGACCAGTGCGCGTCCAATACCTTTAAGATCAACGCCGGAGTTCGTGTAGAAAGTCCGGTCTTCCGAGGCAACAACGGCATGCGCAACATAGTCCGGAAGAGTCGATGCATCGATGATCTTCCTATTGACCTGCGACATCCGGCCCATTTCGGTGGTGCCATCGGCGTAGTAGACAGTCGTGGTCTGCGCGAGCGCAACCTGGTCGGCCTGGGGAATTGTCAACGCGGCATAGGCAACCAAGAAGGTCCCCAGCCCCGCGATGATCACCCCAAGGAAAGTAAAGAGGATTCCGCGGCCGATACGTGCGCCTAGGCTCCGCTTCTTCTTCCCCTTATTTGCCTTAGCGCCCTTAGCTGGGCCCTTCTTCGCACGCGCGCGGCTTGCTGCTGCCGAGGCCTCGCGATCGCTTTGCGGGCGAGTTGGACGCTTACGCGCACTACTTGCTGACGAGGAGCTAGCAGCTTGGGTGCTTGTGCGTCGACCCTCGCTGCTGCTTCCAGTGCGCGCCGAGGCCCCGCCTGAGACCCGTGCAGCTGCGGAAGTCCGCTTGGGTGCGGAGGGTGTCGAGGATGCGGAAGTCTTAGGAATCGTTCCCTCTCCATCGCGACGGGCCTGCTCTGCGAGCCGACGTCGAGTGGCCTCGGCCCGCGAGGGAAGAGGTCGACGTCCGCGGTCGTCGTTTGCGTTAGAAGGTGCCACGAAAAACCAGCCTTTCAGCATAGGTGATCGTGACTAGCCTACGCAGAAAGCATGCATATTGCCTAAAGCAAGCTCCGGATCGGCTTAGTTTTCGCTGGCAGAACGACGCTTGCGCGCCTTCTTTTCGGCGGCCTTTGCTTCCCAGCGTTCCTGCTGCGCTTGATACTCCGCGGCGATCTCTCGAACTTCATCCGATGCCCACCACGCAAGGAGAGCTTCGCGTGCCGCTTCTTCTCCCAAAGGCCCCTGTTCCATTCGAAGATCCAGAAGATAATCACGGGCCATCTTCACGGCCTTCGAAGGACGCAGATCAAGAATTTCCATGATCTGATCGCCATCGAGATCGGGGCGAATAGCGTCGAGTTCTTCTTGGGCGCGAAGAGCAGCAATACGCTCTTCCAGGTCGTCATAGGCAGCAGACAGGTAGGCAGCTTTGCGCTTATTACGCGTTGTGCAATCAGCGCGCGTCAGGCGATGCAGGCGCTCAAGAAGCTCTCCCGCATCGGCGACGTAGCGGCGAACGGCCGAATCCGTCCATTTCGCTTCCCCATAGCCATGGAAACGTAGGTGGAGGGCAACCAGTTCTGAAACGGCATCGATCGTTGCCTTATCAAAACGCAAGGCCTTCATCCGCTTACGCGTGAGCTTCGCTCCCACTAACTCATGGTGGTGGAATGACACAGTGCCATTGGATTCGAAGCGACGCGTGGCCGGCTTGCCCACATCGTGCATGAGCGCCGCGAAACGCAAAATGAAATCTGGACCGGGAACAGGACCGTCAGCATCGGTTTCCAAATCGATCGCTTGATCCAAAACGGTCAGCGTATGTTGGTAAACATCTTTGTGACGTTGGTGCTCATCAACGGTCGATACCAGAGCAGACAGCTCCGGAAGGACGATATCTGCAACCCCGGTGTGGACCATCAATTCCAAACCGCGCCTGGGCCACGGCGAAATAACGAGTCGTTCAAGTTCAGCGCGGATACGTTCAGCTGAAACGATCTCAAGGCGTCCGGCCATTGATTCCATGGCGTTCATGACGTCTTCATCAACATCAATACCCAGCTGGGCGCTGAAGCGGGCCGCACGCATGATCCGCAGCGGATCGTCATCAAAGGACTGCAGAGCACTAACGGGGGTACGCAGACGGCCCGAAGCCAAATCACCAAGGCCATCGTGGGGATCAACCAGAGCCATCTGAGGCAATCGCATGGCCATCGCATTGACGGTGAAATCGCGCCGCG
This sequence comes from uncultured Actinomyces sp., assembly GCA_916719935.1. Classification (GTDB taxonomy): domain Bacteria; phylum Actinomycetota; class Actinomycetes; order Actinomycetales; family Actinomycetaceae; genus Pauljensenia. The sequence continues at coordinate 11,240 of CAKAPY010000017.1, forward strand.
TCAGATCGCCTTCCAAGGTGTCGCCATACTCGACCTCAGGCTTGCGCGAACCGACCTCATACGAATCCGTGCGGTAGGTCGTGACTTCAACGACCAGCTTTCCGTGGCGACCACCAATGGTCCCGAACTCGCGGCCAATATCCCAGGTTGCATTCCCCCACTGCGCCAATAGCTTTTCAGTTTTCTCTGGACGCGCAGAAGTTGTGCAATCAAAATCGTGGGGAGTGAGTCCCAAGAAGGCATCGCGAACCGGTCCACCGACCAGGCTGATTTCCTCTCCAGCTTCGGCAAAAATTTCACCGAGCTCGAGGATTTCCTTGGGAAGGTGGGAAAAAGCCTGCTGTGCCTGAGCCATTAATAGACCCAGATCGCCCTCGCCTAGACCGCTAGGAAGGGGGGCGTGTGAGCGGGATTGACCCATCGTTCGCGAAAGTTGTGTACTCATCCCCTCCAGCATGCCATGATTTCCGCATCTTTGATGCATCCGCACCACGGCCTCGTCTCCGGTTGACATGCGCCGAAGGTCGCACCAATTGGCCTTCTGACACACAAAAATTGCGGTAATTCCCACTTGACCGATGGTGCGACCTGACCAAGAGCCCCAATCCCGCCTAAAGTGGAGGTATGACTGTGCCTTCTGAAGCCTTACGACCCGGAGTGCCCCGACCTCCGCGTCGCAATCCTTCTTTGCGTACGGTCCAGCCGACACCCCATTTCCTTCCCGTTTCTTCTGAAACCTCCGCGGGCGGCGTCGTTGTCGATGTTCGCGATGGTCAGCCCTATGCGGCAATCATTGCTCGCCGTAATCGGTCGGGGAAGATCGAATGGTGCCTCCCAAAGGGACATCTTGAAGGCCGTGAGTCTCCCGAGGAAGCGGCTCTGCGCGAAGTCGCCGAAGAGACCGGAATCCACGGGCGAATTATTCGCCACCTGGCGTCGATCGACTACTGGTTCTCAGGTGCAGATCGACGGATTCACAAGGTCGTTCACCACTACTTAATGGGCTATATCTCAGGCTCCATCACCGTCGAGGGCGACCCCGATCACGAGGCCGAAGACGCCGCGTGGGTTCCCCTGCGCGACCTCACCCAGGAGCTGGCCTATCCCAATGAAAGGCGCATTGTCGGTATCGCTTTGGACTTGCTCTACCGGGATGCATCATGATCAAGCCGCCAGCAGCTCGATACGCACTGACTCTTTTGCCTCTGAGCGCACTGCTCCTAGGGGCCACCCCCGCGAGCGCTCAAGAGCTGCCCACGCACGTTCAGGGAACCCAAAGAGCACAGGCCTCAGCTTCTGCGCGCTCCGCCTCGCTCTCTGGGCTCGCGCCCCAATCAACAACGCGACCGCAGATATTGGGAGATGCGGGTCAGGCCTCGGGAATTGACGTACGAATCAATAAGCTGGAGCCACGGGTCATTACCTCGCAGCACAACCTGCAGGTATCGGGGGTTGTTCGAAACCTGTCAGATAAGCCCGTCACGAACCCATCCCTGGATGCTTACGTCCAGACCTATTCACCAGTGACCGCACCGGAACTTTCCTCATACCTTTCAGGTCAGAGCTGGCAGGGTCGGCGTGTTCACGCGGGCACCCTCGAGGCAACGATTGCTCCTCACACCGAGCAGACCTTCCACATCACAATCCCCTTTGAATCCCTTCCCTTCGGATCAGATTTCGAGTGGGGACCGCGTGGAATCACCATCGTTGTTGAAGGCGATGAAACTCGCGGCTCTGATCGCTCAATCCTCGTGTGGGATTCGGGGTACTCCCTTGAACCCACTCGCGCAAATGTCCTGCTCCCGTGGACCGAATCAACGCCGCAAACTCCCACCGACTCCTATTCGATCCTGTCCGCAGCATCGATGACCGGTGTTACCTTCGCGACCGATTCAGATACTTTGGTCTTCGGGGACCATGAGCTCGCGGACCA
>CAKAPY010000018.1 GCA_916719935.1 uncultured Actinomyces sp.
CTAATTTGCGAGCCCACCTAGTTTAGGTCGAGAGAGCTAATCTCCCGATTCCAAACTAAGCAAGAAGATCAATCGACCTGTGCGCCTCGGTAATGAGGGTTCGCAAGGTTTTCTGGCGAAAGAATCGCCTCGACCTCTTCATCCGAAAGCAATCCCATCTCGGCAATCACTTCGCGAACGGTCTTCCCCTCTGCAGCAGCGCGCTTACCCACAACATCGCCGAGGTGATGCCCGATCACATCATTGAAGTAGGTGACGATGCCGATCGAGTTTTCGACATAGGAGCGGCAGACCTCGGCATTTGCCGTGATTCCATTGACGCAGCGCTCACGAAGAGTGTCGCACGCATTCACAAGAAGATCGATGGATTCGAAGGTTGCTTGCGCAATAACAGGCTCCATGACATTCAACTGAAGCTGGCCAGCTTCAGCAGCCATTGTCACAGTTTGGTCATTTCCGATGACCTTAAAGCACACTTGGTTGACGACCTCGGGGATAATCGGATTCACCTTTGCAGGCATGATCGACGAACCTGCAGCCATCTCAGGAAGATTAATTTCATTCAAACCGGCGCGTGGCCCCGAAGCAAGCAAACGAAGATCATTACAGATCTTCGACAGTTTCACGGCTGTGCGCTTAATCGCCGCATGCATGGACACATATGCACCGGTGTCTGAAGTTGCCTCAACCAAGTGGGTTGCAGCCTTAACTCGAGAGCCGGTAATGCGACGCAGGTGACGAACAACGACGTCCTGATAACCAGTCGGGGTATTTAACCCCGTACCGATCGCCGTTGCACCCAAGTTTGTTTCAAGGAGAAGCTCTGCATTCACTTCAAGACGCGGATCTTCCTCACGAAGCGTAACTGCAAAGGCCGTCATTTCCTGCCCAAGCGTCATCGGCACCGCATCTTGCAGCTGAGTACGCCCCATGGTCAGCACATCACGGAATTCATCACCCTTCGCTGCGAAAGCATCGGCAAGATCCTCCACAGCCCTGCGAAGCCTCTCGATCTTTCCGTGAAGCGCCAAGCGGAACGCAGTCGGGTAGGCATCGTTCGTCGACTGCGAATGATTCACGTGGTCATTGGGGTTGATCACGTCATAATCACCGCGAGGAAGCCCAAGCATCTCCAGTGCGCGATTCGCGATGACCTCATTGGCATTCATATTGACGCTGGTACCCGCGCCACCCTGGAATTGATCAATCGGAAATTGATCCATGCAGGTTCCATTAGTCAAAATATCGTCACAAGCCGCAACAATAGCCTCTGCGGTCTTAGCGCTGATCACATGAAGTTCGCGATTTGCCAGAGCGCAGGCCTTTTTTACCTGGACGATTGCGCGGATCATCTCAGGAACTTGGTTGATTGTCCGTCCACTGATCTGATAGTTCTCAAGGGCGCGAAGCGTGTGGATTCCCCAGTATGCTTCATCAGGAACTTCTCGCGTACCCAGCAGATCTTCTTCGATTCGTGCCACCTGTGATTCTCCTTGAGTTGGTGTGGTCGCGGACAACAACACCATTCTAGGTCAGAAGTTTGAGACTACTTCAGCAGCTCACCGACACTGCTCGCAATATCTCCAATGGTTACCCATTGGGATACCGCGGCATCCGGGATAGTGATAGCCAGTTCATGTTCGATGGCTGAAACAGCGGCATACAGAGATAAGGTGTCCAGATCAAGCGCGCTCAATAAACACCCACCATCGATATTCTCTGGAACTACTGAAGCGTTAGAGACAAGCGCATCCTGTACAACCTGACGCACGTGCTCAGCGCGTTCCTCTGCTGCCTGCTCACGTGCGCCTTCAATTGCCTCAACGGGCGCAGCTTCAGAATTCGAGGCTAAGGCCTGTCCCAGCGCATCGCCTAAAAGGTCACCGATAGTACCCATAGATTATTAGCCTACGCGGTTGAGCCAGCGAACGGGCGCTCCTGCTCCTGCGTGACGGAAGGGCTCCAACTCATCATCCCAAGCCTGCCCCAAAGCCAGATCGAGTCCTTCACGCAGCTCTTCATAAGAACTTGCCTTTTCGATAGCTGCACGCACACGGTCTTCGGGAACGACGACATTACCGACACTGTCCATCTGCGCATGGAAAATGCCCAATGACGGAGTATGCGACCAGCGTCCCGCATCACAAGAGGGACTAGCTTCTTCGGTGACCTCGTAGCGCAGGTGCTCCCATCCGCGTAGTGCCGAGGCCAAGCGAGCTCCCGTACCGGCGCTTCCCAGCCAGGAATATTCGCAGCGAAGCATTCCCGGGGCGGCCTCTTGGGGGGTCCACTGAAGGTGAACTTCGCTTCCCAAGGCAGCACCGACAGCCCACTCGATGTGCGGACATAGAGCGGGCGGCGTTGAGTGTACGAAAATTACACCGCGGGTATAGGACCCTCGCATTGTGGCCTCCTGTGTTTGAGGATCGTCTTCCCCTACGCCCTCAATCCAATGCCACAGCAAACGGTGTATGCACATTCTAACGCAAAACTGCGGCGGAACGCGTGGGATCCGCCGCAGTTGCGCAAAGATCAGTTCGACATCTGTCTTTTAATAGTTTGCCTCGCGAATTTCACGCAGAGCGCGTTTACGCGTCTTGCGATCCAGTCTGTCAATATAGAGCATGCCATCAAGGTGATCACACTCATGCTGAATGCAACGAGCCATCAGCTCTTCACCCTCGATGACTACTGGCTTTCCATCCAAGTCAATACCTTCGCAGCGGGCATACCACGCACGCTCCGTGGGGAACCAAAGCTGGGGAACAGACAGACAGCCTTCATCACCGTCCTGATACTCATCCTTGCTGAGCTCAACAATCTTCGGGTTCAGAACGTAGCCGATCTCTCCATCAATGTTGTAGGAGAATGCACGCAGCCCCACACCGATTTGGTTTGCCGCAAGACCTGCACGACCATCCATATCAACAGTCTCAAGCAAGTCTTCGACCAACGCCTTCACAGAAGCATCGATATCAGTAATGGGATCACAGGGGGTTCGAAGGACCGGATCACCGATCACACGGATCTCACGCAGAGCCATTTACTTGCCCTCCCCCATCAGCTCACGATGAAGCTGCTCGATACGCTCAACCGCGGATTCAACCGGAACCTCGAAAGACTCACCACTTGCACGCAGACGAATCTCGACCTTTCCCTCTGCCAATCCACGGCCAACAACAACCGCAATCGGAAGACCGACCAGTTCAGCATCAGCAAACTTCACACCGGCAGATACCTTGCGGCGATCATCAAAAAGGACATCAAAGCCATCACGGTCCAATGCCGATGAGATCGACTCAGCAGCCTCGAAAACCTCGTCCGTCTTACCCGTAGCAAGAACGTGAACATCGAATGGCGCAATATTTGCAGGCCATACAAGACCACGCTCGTCGCTATTGGATTCAGCAAGTGCGGCTAGGACACGCGAAACGCCAATGCCGTATGAGCCCATGGTGACAACCTGGCTCTTGCCTTTTTGGTCTAGAACAGTCAGGCCCAAAGACTTTGCGTACTTGCGGCCAAGCTGGAAGATATGACCAACTTCAATGCCGCGTTCCAAGTGAAGCGGACCAGAGCCATCTGGAGCCTGATCGCCCTCGCGGACCTCGGCGGCCTCGATGGTACCGTCGGCGGTAAAATCACGCCCCATCGTCAGCCAGTACACGTGCTTTCCGGGAGTATTTGCACCAGCGATCCACGTGGTTCCATCAACCACGCGAGGATCAACCAAGAAGCGAATACCTCCCACAGGATTACCATCTTCGTCAAGGTGGCGAGCAGGTGAATTCGGTCCTGCAGCCATGGGACCGATGTAACCGGGAACCAACTCGGGGTGCTTTGCCAGATCTTCCGGACCGGCCATCTCAACTTCTGCTGGTGCGACCGAAGCCTCGAGACGCTTCATATCGACATCACGATCACCGGGCACACCCAAGAGGACGACCTCACGCTCACCGTCAGGGTGCGTGAGCGTGACAACGAAGCTCTTCAATGTATCCGAGGCTTGCCACGGGCGATCATCGCGGGGGTAAAGCTCATTGGAGCGCTCAACCAAGGCCTCGATAGTCGGGGCATTGGGAGTTTCGCGCATCTCGAATTCGGGAATGCCATCGAAGGGAAGCGGCTCGGGAGCGGGAGTCACCACGGCCTCGGCGTTGGCGGCGTAGCCTCCTGGAGAGCGCACGAAAGTATCCTCGCCAATCGGGCTGGGGTGAAGGAATTCCTCGGAACGAGAACCACCCATAGCACCCGACATGGCGGAAACAATCACGTACTCCAAGCCCAGACGCTTAAAGATGCGCTCGTAGGCATCGCGCTCATTCTGGTAAGAAGCATCCAGACCAGCATCATCAATATCGAAGGAATACGCATCCTTCATGACGAACTCACGGCCGCGGATCAGACCCGCGCGCGGACGAGCTTCATCACGATACTTCGTCTGAATCTGGTAGATCGTCAGAGGCAGGTCCTTGTACGAGGAGTACTGATCCTTCACCAAGAGGGTGAACATCTCCTCGTGGGTAGGAGCCAAGAGGTAGTCCCCGCCCTTACGGTCTTGCAGCTTGAACAGGGTCGGACCATATTCTTCCCAGCGATCGGTCGCCTTGTAGGGCTCTGCAGGAAGAAGTGCAGGAAGGTGGACCTCCTGGGCACCGATACGGTCCATCTCTTCACGAACAATTGCCTCTACCTTGCGCAACAGGCGCAGGCCAAGAGGAAGCCACGTGTAGATACCGGGGGCAGTACGACGAATGTAGCCCGCACGGACAAGGAGCTTATGGGAAACAACTTCGGCATCAGCCGGATCTTCGCGCAGCGTGCGCAGGAAGAAAGAGGAAAGAGTTCTTAACACACCTCAATCCTAAAGCACGGCGGGCACAGGCACGAAGCCTGCACCCGCCGTGGACTATTGTTCAGCTCACAAAGCCTCTGCTGCTTCTTTCAAATCACGCAGCATCGACATGGTTGAGTAGGACTCGGCACACACACCGGCCCAGAGGCGCCAAAGCGGAGTCGACTCGGTAGCCTGATGGCGCTCACGCAGGTGAAGGCGGGTACGGCCATTGGCCTCGGGAAGAAGAGCAAAAGTGCAGGTACCGGTGTACTCATCCACTTCGTCTTCCCACTCCAGATTGCGTCCCGGGGCGGGAACGCGGATCACCAGGCAATCGCCCTCCTGACGGATCAGGACGCGACCGTCCTCATCCTCTTCAAAAGCAGCATCGATCACTTCCCACACGCGAGTCGGCAGTGCATCAATCTCCACCGCACGATCAACGACGACGTCAGCATTGGGAAGCTCAAGATCACCGGGAAGGGAGACCGAGGCCTCGGAACGAGTCAGCCCAATACGGCGCGGAAAGCCCGTCGCGTAAATTGCGCCAGCACAGCCCAGGATTCCCAGAGCAGCTACGGTACGAATCTTCATAACAAATCCCCTTTGATCAGGCTGTTACACTCAATGTTCTTATACGGAAGGATACGTGAATTCTTCGCGATTGTGGCCCTTAGCGGACAACCGGGAGAACTTCGACAGATCCTTCACCTTCTTCAAGTCCCATTTCTTCAGCAAGCAGGTTGGCGTGCTTAATGAGGGTCGGGACAATGTCATCTTCGGGAACGGTTTCGACGACCTCCCCACGGATGAAAATCTGCCCCTTGCCATTGCCCGAGGCCACACCGAGGTCAGCCTCACGAGCCTCGCCTGGGCCGTTCACAACGCAACCCATGACGGCAACGCGAAGGGGAACAGTCAGATCCTTGAGGCCTTCAGTGACATCTTCTGCCAGCGTCCAGACATCAACCTGCGCACGCCCACAGGAAGGACAGGAAACAATCTCGAGGGTCTTTTCACGCAGGCCCATGAACTCCAAGAGCTTCGTGCCAACCTTGACCTCTTCAACAGGAGGTGCCGAGAGAGAGACACGGATCGTATCGCCAATACCATCAGCCAAAAGCACGCCGAAAGCTGCGCACGACTTAATGGTCCCCTGGAAGGCTGGCCCGGCCTCGGTCACGCCGAGGTGAAGAGGCCAATCGCCCTTTTCAGAGAGCAAACGGTAGGCCTGAATCATGGTCAAAACGTCGTGGTGTTTGACCGAAATCTTGAAATCATGGAAGTCGTTCTCTTCAAAGAGTGATGCTTCCCAGACTGCTGATTCGACAAGGGCTTCAGGGGTCGCACGGCCATACTTCTTGAGAAGACGCGGATCCAAAGAACCCGCATTCACGCCAATGCGAAGCGAAGTTCCATGATCGGAAGCGGCGCGGCAAATTTCTTTCACCTGATCGTCGAACTTACGAATATTTCCGGGGTTCACGCGAACCGCGCCGCAACCGGCCTCAATTGCTGCAAAAACATACTTCGGGTTGAAGTGAATATCAGCAATGACGGGAATACGCGATTGCTTGACGATAATCGGCAGAGCCTCAGCATCCTTATCGGTCGGGCAAGCGACACGAACAATGTCGCAGCCCGCTGCGGTGAGCTCTGCAATCTGCTGCAGTGTCGCACCGATATCGTGGGTCTTCGTTGTGGTCATCGACTGAACAGAAACGGGAGCACCCCCACCAACAGGCACATCCCCCACCATGATTTGACGAGTCTTGCGACGCGGAAAAGGAGCTTCGTGGACGCTCGGCATCCCTAAGTTAATTTCAGTCACCTTGTCATTATCTCCCACTTGTATGCAGCTGGCACCCGGGCCAGCCAGACGCTAATGAAACCAATGAAAGCTCGCAGTGCTGTGAGCGACCTATTGCAGACTGATTGGCACGACGATATCTGCAATCATCAGCAGAACCGTCATCGCAACCAAGATGGTGCCCATCGTGTATGTCAGTGGCATAAGCCGCGCAGTATCGACCGGTGGCGGTACTTCCCTTCCGCGTACCCGAGCCAAGCCTCGCCGAATCCATTCATAGATTGCCGGAACGATATGACCACCATCTAGCGGCGGGAAAGGAAGAAGATTAAACACAAAGAGCGCCATATTCAGGGAAGCCAAGATCGACAGCAATAGTGCAGCCGAACGCATCCAACCACCGCTGCTTGCCGTGACATCAGACGAGGTTGCATCTGCAGCAATCCTGCCAATACCAACAACCGACATGACTCCGCCCGAATCACGGGGTGCACCTGTGAAAATCGAACGACCAACATCCCACAGGGCAATTGGTAGACGGGCAACAACGCTCACTGTGCCGGTAAAGGTCTCCCCTACGGTAGAGACGACAGTACCTGCACTGGCGGCTTGATATTCAGTCCCCGCAATCACACCGATACTGACGTTATCTCCCGATCGCAGCGGATCGACTTTCACGTGGAAAAGTTGACCATTTCGCAGGTAGTCAATATCGATGGCGCCCTGTGAGCCTGCAATGCTCTGACGCATCTGCTCCCACGAGGTCACGGCGCTACCGTTGACTCCCGTGATCCTATCCCCCGCTCGAATACCTGCGGCGTATGCCGGCGCATCGACAGTAGCTCCCTGGGTAGTCAGTTGCTGAGGAACCTCGCTCAGGGTCAAAGAGGCTTTGGGAATTCCGATCCCAACCAAAGCAATGGATAGGAAGAGGATCGAAAGGAAGAGATTGACCAGTGGACCACTGATCATGATGATGATCTTCTGTGCGGGATGAAGAAGATAAAAAGCGCGAGAACCGTAGCCCTCAGGAATTTCTTCCATGCTGGCCTCACGAGCCTCTTGGGCAAGGGTCGGCTTTCCGCGTCGATTCGTCGTTTTCACCCCGTCGCGAGCGGGGGCAAACATCCCGACCAAGCGAACATAGCCCCCCAGAAGGATCGCTCGAAGAGAATAGGTCGTCTCCCCTTTTTTGACGCCAAAAATCTGAGGTCCAAAACCAACAGCAAACTCAGGAACGTAAACGCCAAATTTTTTTGCAGGAATCATATGGCCACATTCGTGAAGTGCGACAGAGATCAACAACCCCACGACGATGACAAGAACACCGATAATTCCCACGAAAATCCTTTTTCTTTCCTCTCACATGATGTGAGAACGAGCAGAAGCCTTGGCCCACTCTTGGGCGCCAAGAATATCGTCTAGCGTAGGCTCATCGATGCCTTGGTGCTCGGCCAGAACTTCCTCAAGAAGATCCACGATTGACAGATACGCGAGCTGGCCGTGTAGAAATGCATCAACAAAAACTTCGTTCGCAGCGTTGTACACGGCGGGATGGGTCGGCGATTCAGTAACAGCCGCACGTGCCAAATTAATTGCCGGGAAAGTCTGCGAATCAACCGGCTCAAAAGTCCATTCTTGTCGCTGAAGGAAATCCACCGGTTTTTCGATATCTGGAAGTCGCTTGGGCCACGTCAATCCCAACGCGATAGGAAGTTTCATATCGGGGGGCGATGCTTGCGCAATCGTCGCCCCATCCTTCCAGGTCACCATAGAGTGGACGATGGACTGAGGATGCACCACCGGGACAATATCCGAGGCCGGAACATCGAACAGAAGATGCGCCTCAATGAGTTCTAGACCTTTATTGACCAGGGTGGATGAGTTAATGGTGACAACGGGCCCCATATTCCACGTTGGGTGCGCCAACGCCTGCTGCGGGGTTACTTCCGCCAGATCAGCGCGTTTCTTCCCCCTAAAAGGCCCTCCCGAGGCCGTGAGAACCAATTGCGCAAGCTCGCTCTTGCCGGTGACTCGCTGTGCGGTCAAGCCTTTTTCGTGAACTCCGCTAGCAAGACATTGGGCAATGGCCGAGTGTTCTGAATCGACAGGGACGATTTGCCCATCACGCTTCATTGCACGCCGAACTAGCGGCCCACCGACAACAAGGGATTCTTTATTTGCCAAGGCAAGGGTCGATCCGGCCTCGAGGGCTGCAAGGGTGGGGCCAAGCCCAACACCGCCGGTAATACCGTTGAGGACGACTGCCTGAGAGAAGGATCCCGCAATCTGCGTTGAGGCATCCGGTCCGACCAAAATCTCTGGAATTACACCAGAAGCCGAGGCAATCAGAGACTCAAGCCTGCGCGCATCGCCATCGTGGATTCCAACGACCCGAGGGCGATAACGAACACATTGCTCTGCCAATAGCTCAAGAGAGTGACCACCGGCACTGAGGGCGACAACCTCAAATTCTTCGTGGTGCTGGTCAATAACCTCAAGCGCCTGTGTGCCGATTGATCCCGTAGAACCAAGCAGAACAACCTGTGTACTCATGTGTCAGTTCACTGAAAGAAGGATTTCAACGGCGCGCCCAAGATAGGCATCGACCGGACCCATTGCATAGGCTTTCTTACCGCGCGCGGACTTGAAAAGCGTATGCCGAACATCGTCAGCAGCCAGATCCTCACGATCGTCAAAGAAAGCTGCAATCTGATCCAGAAGGTCATCAACCTGTTCAGCGTTGTAGCCAATTCCCGAACGGGGATGTGAAAAACGCTGTCCATAGGGGCGGAGCAGACGCGGATACAGTGTCGTCGCGCGGTCGGCTACCTTTTCGTACCAAGCACCTTCGCCATTAACAGCGATGTGGTCGGCACGGTCGCGCTGGACAAAAGCAGCTTCGAGTCGGCTCATTGCCGCATCTACCGCTTGGGTATCATAGCCATTACGTTGCCTTGGGAAGGACGCTTGACGAACCTGTTCAGCACTGAACTGTTCAGCCGGAAGCCCTCCTTCATATGCATGACGAGCATCGATGAAGAACTCATCTACGGCATCCTTACCGTAACCGCGCCGGAAAATTCCCGTAGTCGGGAAAGCGTCGCCCATCACTTCTCCTCTTTGTGTGCACTATTTTCACGTGCACTCTGACGTGCACGCTCACGGTTATTAACAGCCGTTGCGAGCTGACCGCAAGCCCCGTCGATATCGGAACCACGTGTGTCTCGAATCGTTGTCGAGATTCCATTGTCTCGCAGCGTCTTCACAAATGCATCCTGCGCCCGACGGGTGGATGCCGTCCAGATCGAACCAGGCGTGGGATTCAAAGGAATGGGATTGACGTGTGCCCATCCCCTGCCCCTCTTATTGAGCTCATCCGCCAGCAATTGGGCACGCCAAACCTGATCGTTCATGTCTTTAATCAGCGCATATTCAATAGAAACGCGCCGACCAGTAGCCACAAAGTACCTGCGCGCAGCGTCCAGAAGCTCTCCTACTTTCCACCTGGAATTGATGGGGATGAGCTCATCACGAAGGTCATCATCCGGGGTGTGCAGTGAGACCGCAAGAGTCACCGGAAGACCTTCTTGAGAGAGACGATCAATCGCAGGAACCAAACCAACCGTTGAAACCGTCACGTTCCGTGCAGACATCCCAAAACCGGCAGGTGCAGGATCGATGATGCGGTGAAGAGCTGCGACTACTGCCTTGTAGTTTGCTAAAGGCTCCCCCATTCCCATAAAGACCACATTTGACAGGTGTGTTGGAGAGCCCCCAACCAGCCCATCTTCACAGGCCTGGTGGGCAGCGCGAACTTGGTCAATGATCTCTGCGGTTGAAAGATTTCGGGTAAGTCCCATCTGACCCGTAGCGCAGAAAGGGCAGCCCATACCGCACCCAGCCTGGGAAGAGATGCAGAGCGTCGTACGGTCGGTGTAACGCATCAAAACAGATTCGACGCGGGCACCATCATAAAGCTCCCATAGGTGCTTGAGTGTTTCCCCGCCATCAGCTTCCAGAACAGCAACCTCACGGACAAGAGGTGGAAGGAGAGTCGATTCAATAAGATCGTTAGCGCTCTTTGGCATGTCCGTCATCAAGGCAGGATCGCTGATATGACGCTCAAAGTAGTGGCGCGACAACTGATCAGCGCGGAAGGAAGGAAGGCCGGCCTCGGACACAAACTCCTTGCGTTCCTTCTGATCAAAATCTGCAAGGTGGCGAGGAGCCTTACCGCGCCGACGCGCTGTAAAAGTAACTCGAGGCTTCGCGTCAGGTGAGGTTGCACCTTCAGGTAACTGGTCGGTCGGGCGAACTTCTCGTCTTGCTCGATTGGTTGTGCTCATTCCTTGCTCCTCCTCTCCCCGTGCATAGCCTAGTCGCATGCACCCTCATGTGCTTTCATTCAGATGCGAACTTAACGCAAAGCGAAAATAAAGATCACATAGAAAACCGGGGCAGTCATCACCAGAGAATCGACACGATCAAGCACACCGCCGTGTCCTGGGATCAATGCTGACATGTCTTTGAGCCCAACCTCACGCTTAATCAAAGATTCGGTGAGGTCCCCGATCGTCGCACATACGCAGCCACAGATGCCAGCAATGACGCCCCACCACCACGTTGCGCCCAGCAGCATAAAACCGCCGATTCCAGTGAGGATGCAGAAAAACAAAGAACCGATGAAGCCTTCCCAGGACTTCTTCGGAGAGAGCCGCGGTGCCATGGGGTGTTTACCAAACATAATCCCTGCAAGCCATCCACCGATGTCATTGAAGCAGGTGACAAGGACATAAACACCGATCACCGCGGGCGAGCGAAAATCTCGCAACAAGAGAACAACAAAGCAGGCTAAGAAAGGAACGTAGACTGCGCTGAAAACACTCGCAATGATGTCAGTGATTCTGGAAGGAGTCGGCGCATCAACCAATCTCCATGCGACGACAGCAAAAACCGTCAAGTACAGCGCCATTGTGACGGCCTCGGGTCCCAAGAACCACGCGCACACCATCATCCCAATTGCACCAAGGTACAGCGGCGCCATGGCAAGACGTGTCCCCACGCGAGCAAAGGCTCCACCCAGCTCCCATAAACCGAGGAGCGCAATGCAGCATACAAAGGCAACAAAAATACCTTGAACAACAAGCAGTGAAGCAACAAGAAGAGCAATCAGTACGACAGCAGAAGAAACCGCTGCCGGAAGGTTCCTTCCCGCTCGCCCGGTAGGTGCAAGTGGCTGAGTGTTTTCGCGCGGCTCCGGAGAGAAGACGCGCGAAAACACTGAGGGACGCGGTTGATGGGATGAAGCCGACATCAGATTGTCAGAAGTTCGCTTTCCTTCGTAGCCAAGAGCTTGTCGATCAGCTCAACGCGTGCCTTTGTAGCGGATTCGAGGGCCTTTTCTGCGCGTTCGACCTCATCCTCACCTGCATCGCCATCCTTCTTCAGGCGATCAAGTGCTTCCTTGGCCTTACGACGGATAGAGCGAACAGAAACGCGAGCATCTTCGGCTTTGTTCTTTGCCTGCTTCACGTATTCCTTACGACGCTCTTCAGTCAGTGCAGGCAAAACCACGCGGACAACGTTGCCGTCATCGGTGGGGTTGACGCCCAGATCCGACTCACGCAGGGTCTTAATGATTTCCTGAGTCGCGGTGCGGTCGAAAGGAGAAATCAGAACCGTGCGGGCCTCGGGAATCTGGAAAGAAGCGAGTTGCTGCATGGGCGTAGGAGCACCGTAGTAGTCAACCAAGAGCTGTTCAAACATGCCAGCATTTGCGCGGCCAGTACGGATATTTCCGAACTCATGGCGGGCAGCCTCGACCGTCTTATCCATCTTGTCTTCTGCTTCGAGCAGGATGTCATCAATCACGGAAGTGTTCCTTTCAGTGTGATTCGCTGAGCACAAGCGTACCGATTTTTTCGCCTCGTAGCGCTGCAGTAACGTTACCAGCTTCGGACATGCCAAAGACGCGCATTGTGAGACCGTTTTCCTGCCCAAGAGCAAACGCTGCCGCATCGACAACCTTCAGGCCTCGACTCAAGGCATCCTGGTAGGTGACAAAGTCAAGTTTCTTCGCATCGGGATTGATACGGGGATCGTCATCATAGACGCCGTCCACACCATTCTTTGCGACAAGCAGTTCATCGCAATGAGTTTCCAAGGCTCGCTGCGCGGAGACGGTATCGGTGGAGAAATACGGAAGGCCCGCGCCGGCACCGAAAAGAACGACACGGCCTTTCTCCAAGTGACGGATTGCGCGCAGAGGAATGTAAGGTTCTGCAACCTGCTGCATCGCAATAGCACTCTGGACACGCGCAGGAACACCGGATTGTTCAATAAAGTCTTGAAGCGCTAGTGCATTCATGACGGTTCCGAGCATTCCCATGTAGTCTGCGCGGGAGCGATCAAGCCCCTG
>CAKAPY010000019.1 GCA_916719935.1 uncultured Actinomyces sp.
GAAGAAAACCGGGAGAAAGCAGAGGAAATTGGAGTTGTCGAGGTCCCGGCAAAGAATGGATACTATCCATCGCTTGGTGATCTGCGATTCGCAGTGGCCCCGCAGCGTATTGGAACCTACGTGTTTACAACAGAGTTTGACGGTGACGGTCGCGTTGAAGCCTTCCGTTCCAGTGTTGAGGATCCGCATGAACAGTACACGCGACAAGCGTCCTCAATCATTCGCCTGGCAACGCGTGCTCGCGATGGAGGTGACGGTGACCAGATTATAGGCCACTTGGGGCCATCCAAGATCGTTGACCAGGTGTGCTATGAAGGTCTCGAGGTAGGGGAACGTTACTCCCTGAAAGCAATTGTGGTTGACCGAGAAAGCGGTGAACCATTGAGTGCAGCTGGTCGGCTGATAGAAGGAACAGCTGATTTCACTGCTGAGACAGCGTCTGGCTGTGCAGAGGTGATGATTAACGTTCAGGGAGAAGACATCAAAGCAAAGAGCGTTGTCATCTTCGAAGATCTATTTCTCGGTGATCAGCGAGTCGCGTTCCATCGAGATATTAATGCAGCTGAGCAAACCCTCAACGTAGAACAGCCTAAGCGTCCGAAGGTTGCTCGTACTGGCACTTCGGGAGTTCTGGTCGTCTCGCTCGCGGGTGTCGGAGCCTTTGCTGGTGGAGTGCTCTATCGTCGGGGAAGGAAAGGATGCTTGTAAGGTGCGTTGGTATCTGAGGTGACTTACCGGATTGGAGGATATGCGCCTTAGATAAGCAGGCCTCAAAATGAGTGGTGGTGGGAACGGAGCCGTTTCCACCACCACTCATGTGTGCAGGCAATTCTCAGGACATACGACGGGCGCGCGCTGCGCGGCGCTTGAGGGAGCGACGTTCCTCTTCGCTCATCCCTCCCCAAACGCCAGAGTCCTGATTGTTGTCGAGTGCCCACTGCAGGCAGATTGCTTGAACTGTGCATTCGCGACAAACTGCCTTGGCTTCAGCCGCCTGTGCTATGGCCGGACCCGTATTCCCGATCGGGAAAAAGAGTTCTGGGTCGACGCTGAGACATGCGGCTTTACTCCGCCAATCCATTATGGGTACTCCTTCAAGAGCGTAAGTGCGGGCAAGGCTTGCCCGCACCGAACAAAAACAACAGTCCTTAGTTTCAGGGATTGGCGAGTGTATATCAAGTATCAAGAGGCCATAAAAAAGATAAATCGATGTGTAAGGCGTCACGTTATTTAAAAGTCAGGACGAAACGCCCAGCAATGCCATGATGAACAATTACCCCGGAATAAGAATTCCAAGAATGTGCATATAAAGAGCTGGGAAAACTCTGGCAATTCTGGGCGATGAATCGAAGAGCCTCTTTGGACGGATTCGCGAAAAGTAGCAGTTCAGTGCGGTTTTCAAGTGCTCTCATCCACTGTGAGTGTTCGAAATGGTGAATGATGCAACCCGCATTTATTGCTCTAAGAGCGTCAATTAATGCCGAATTATCTTCTCCGATAAATGTGCAATTCTTTTCAGAAAATAAGAACCGTTTTAATTGCGCGCCGTAACGAATGATATACGAATGAATTCGCATGTCAGGGTTGGTTTTGGTAAGTGAAGCAACTCTAGATTCGGGCGTTGCTGGGGTAATCGGGAAGTGAGGTCTTTGTTGGGATAAAGCGTATGCATCGAGTGCAGCCAAAGGAAAAGAAGAACAGGAGTTTAGCTGCCGGGATGCTGCATTGCCTAATTGCCCCTGACAGTCGTGAAGTATCTGATTCCACGATGGGATGCTCAACGGTAAAGAGGGATTCACTGAGTCGGTGCATAAGCAGAGTAAAGACTTGTGAACACTGCTCCAAAGTTGAGTGGGCGAATCTGTACACTCGGCTCCCCGGATTGCTGGGCAGTTTTCCACAATTTGGAGATTGGGAATCTCATACCAAATATGCTCATAGGAACCAAAAAGCGTGCGTGAGGTGAATCGGCCTGAAACATCGCTAGCAATGAGAACAATGTTGACGCCATCGCACGAGCGAGTGAACTGACCCCACAGATCATGAGCGCGAAGCACTCCCAAGCACTCTTCCAACATATGCAGGGTCCCTTCGATATCCTCGAGCCAGACAACGCAAGGAGCGCGATGACAAAGGTCTTCGCAGAGGACCCCAAAATCCACGATGTCACGTATCAGGTAGTCGGGTGAGCTTGCGGCCGAATGCGGAGTGCCCGAATCAATCGAGACTCCGCAAAGGGGGAAGCCCAACGCATCGCTCAAGATCGTGGCGCATGAACGGACAAGTAAAGCAAGCTTGACTGTCGAACTCCCAGAACCGCTCATCATGATATTTCCGTGTTGCCACGTAAGACATCGGTGTGCACCTCTTTCGATCCCGTCGATGAGCCCTATGTGTATGCCCCGTTCTGAAGAGTGCACCTGATCGAGATCGTCATGCGTGAGCTGAGAGGGTAAAGAAGGACACCACAAAGGCGCCCCAATGGAAGCTGACTGTCTCTTCGAAATCGAAGCGATGATCTGCTCGATATTCCTGCAATACGCAAATTGGACAGGCTTTCCGGAACCGAGCAATCCTCTGCCAGGAATACGAGGAAGGTGCGCAGCCTCTGCGCTGCCGATCACGCTGTGTGAATCAGATTCAGAGACGCTCCGCAGTGCAATCCGTAGTTCTGTGTTAGCGCGCATGTGAGCGTTGATTGAAGCACCGGGATGCTGGGTCGCATAGATCAAATGCAAACCAAGAGAACGCCCCTGAGCCGCGAGCCTTGAGAAGGTTTCGAGGGTTTCCGGATGTAGATCGGCAAGAACTTGGAATTCATCAATAACGATGAGGATCCGTGGAGGTGGGGGAGGTGCGCACCCTTGAAGAAAACGTTCATGCCACTGCGAAAGGTCCTTGACTGCGTATTGCGCAAATTGTGCTTCTCGCGTCGCAATGCATGACGCGAGACCTCTGAGAGCGCGCGAGGAATGACCGAGGTTAAGGTCGGTCAAAACGGTTTCAGTGTGGGGGAGCGCAGTAAGGGGAGTAAGGGCAGACCCGCCTTTGTAATCCACCAAAACCAAGCGGAGGCGTGAAGGGGAGTAGCTCGCGCACAATCCAAGAAGCCATGTTCGAAGCGCCTCTGACTTTCCGCTACCTGTCGTGCCGGCGATAAGGGCATGAGGTCCGTGCTTCACGAGGTCGATGTCAACAATTCCTGAGGTGTCTTTCCCAATCGGTGTCCGCAACCCTTCATCGCTATCGGTTACTTCAAATGGAAGTTCATCGAAACCGACGTGTTCGGGAATAGAACCAGATAGTGCGTCTCTACCCAGCATCTTCCACCACGCCAAAGACACCGGTACTCGGGAAGCGGGTATCACTGCGTGACACCACGTTGGAAGTTCACTGAAATGCTGTGCCCAGGCAAGGTGAATATTTTCATTCCCGGTCTCATCCTCACCCGGAGCGTGAAGTCTGATGCTAATACGACAGGGTTCGGAATGAACGGAACCCGATACGAGAGATTTCCGCCTTCCGATATCAATAAGCTCATCAGTACCTTCGGCCACCCGTGCTCCTCCCAACTGTGCCGCCAGCTGCGCTGCGCACCACAAAGCACTTAACTTGGCCTCGGGGCCAACAAAACCAAGAGATATTTCCCCTCCAGCGCGAGAAACCGCCTGAGCCCTCCCTTGCCCAATTTGGTTGGGATAGATCAGGAGGGGCGAAGACTCTGAGCTGGAAGGAACTGCGGCTTCAAGAAAAAGTGCAAGCCCCGCCGCATCAATGCGATGTCTGGGTTTTCCTCGTTTCATGACTACTATCCCGATGAATGACATGCTGATGAGAGGAACGACAAATAGAAGAAGCGACATGCCGCCGTAGGCTCCCATGACCAGCACGCGAACTACCATGAAAAGAAGAAGCGGAACGATGCCAATGAAGGACATCGTAGGTAGGTGCTTTGAAGTGCGCGAGAAAGAAGGAAAAGAAAGATCACGCGGCCGTTGGCGCAACTGGTAATAGTCCGTAGCAGAGCGGCTAGCTACTTTGAGTCGCATACCTCTGACGGGGCTATATACGTGCTCCGGACGTAGGCGTCGCCACGGTGTGAAAGCCGTCGCGCGAATCCATATTCGTGCATCCTCGCTGTCGAGAAGGAAACTGATGCGCTCGTGGCCTCGGTGATTGGTGAAGATCTGTATCTGTGCTGGAAATTCTTGAGGGTACCCCAGGGGAGAAACAACAAGTCCAATGTTTGGCCCACTCACGCAGGCAAAATGCCACGAGGAGCGAAGGGCAGCTTGAAGAAGCGTTGGCGCCAAGGGGAAATCTCCCATGTGCGTGTTCACCTCCCAAAAACATCCCCGCGTAAGCACGTGAACTGTGCGCTTGCGTGAGGGCAGTTTCTCTACACCCTTCAGCCTTCGGCAGTCGTCGCGCTCATGCTCACGAAAGGGTAAAGCTGTGGAAATCGCCGATGCTGCGTCCAAGCTGTGGAGGAGCAACAAAAAGAGGAGCACCAACAAGAAGATCTGCGTGTGGGGAACAAGCGCGCCCTGAATGGAGATGACACAATGACAAGCATGAGTGAAGAGGAACACCAGCTAGTTGACCGCTACCATCAACTCATTCAGGAAGTTGATGATGCTCGAGCGGCGTACTACAACCGTGATGCTCCTGTTTTGTCGGATGCAGAGTATGACAAGCTCTACCGAGAACTCGAAGACTTCGAGGCACAATATCCGCAGTATCGCAGTGCAGATTCTCCGACCACTCAGGTTGGAGGCGCGGCTTCGCAAGCTTTTGCTCCCGTCGAACACCTCCAGCAGATGACCAGCCTGGACGATGTTTTCTCTTTAGAAGAGCTTGCGGCTTGGGAAGCCCGAATGGCTAACGACACGGGTCGTAGTGATCTGGACATGCTCACCGAAGTGAAGATTGACGGTCTTGCCGTCAATTTGCTCTATGAAAATGGAGTGCTCAATCGCGCAGCGACGCGAGGCGATGGATGGGTTGGCGAAGATGTCACCGCCAACGTCCGGACAATTTCGTGCATTCCTCATCGTTTGAAAGGCGTGGTTCCCGCCCGCGTTGAAATCCGCGGCGAGGTTTACTTTCCAACGAAGGATTTTGAATCTCTTAATGCTGAGCGCGTCCGTATGGGTGAGGCGCCCTTTGTGAACGCGCGTAATGCCGCTGCGGGTTCTTTGCGTCAAAAAGACTGGAAGAAAACCGCTGAACGTCCTCTTGCGATGTTGGCGCACGGCATTGGTTTTGTCGAAGCCGGAGATAGCGGCTTCACGGAGCCCGATACCTTGTCTGGATGGTTTGAGTGCCTGAAAAATTGGGGAATGCCGGTCTCTCCTCACACCAAGCTCCTTCGTGGTCGCGAGGCCATTGAGAAGCGTATCGGTGAATTGGGCGCTCAACGACACTCTTTGGAACATGAAATCGATGGCGTTGTCGTCAAGATTAATGATCGTGCGATTCAGGCAAGCTTGGGTACGACCTCGCGCGCTCCGCGTTGGGCCGCTGCCTATAAATTCCCGCCGGAAGAGGTGAATACACGCCTCCTTGATATCCGAGTCCAAGTGGGTCGTACCGGGCGCGTGACACCGTACGGCGTCATGGAGCGTATCCTCGTTGCCGGTTCCCACGTCTCACGAGCAACCTTGCACAACGCTAGTGAAGTTGCACGAAAAGGCGTTCTGATTGGTGACCTTGTTGTTTTGCGGAAAGCTGGGGATGTTATCCCCGAGATCGTCGCCCCCGTAGTCGCCGCCCGCGATGGCAGTGAGTATCCCTTCGTCATGCCGGAAAACTGTCCTTCGTGCGGGACGAAGCTGGCTCCCCAGAAGGAAGGGGATGTGGATCTTCGTTGCCCAAACCAAGCGGGCTGCCCGGCACAAATTACCGAGCGGATTGCCCACTTGGGTGCCCGCTCCGCCTTGGACATCGAAGGACTTGGGGACGAGGCCGCGCTTGCCCTTACCCAGCCCGAGGCCAATCGCGATGAGGTAGCCGCCGCGCTCGCGGCAGGACGGACTGTTTTCTTGGAAAACGGGACCGCGCTGCGCATGGAAAAGACTGCTGAATTGACCCATGGCGAACTGATCGGTGATGCCGAGGCTCTTCTGCCTTCTGTCCAAAAGCCTGTTTTGTCCTCAGAAAGTGATGTTTTCAGCCTCGACGCTGAACGACTTCGCGATGTCATGGTGTGGAAGCCTGTGACCAAGGAAGGCCAAGAAACCGGGGACTGGATGCAGGTTCGGTATTTTTGGACTAAGGCATGGAAACAGAAGGGAAATAGCGGGGTCTATGCCCCACTTGAGAGCACTCCTTCAAAGAATACAGAGATGATGCTCGAGCAGATCGAGGCCGCAAAAGAACGTCCACTTGCACGCATACTGGTTGCGCTTTCGATTCGCCATGTTGGGCCAACTGCTGCCTCCGCTCTGGCTATGACCTTCCCCTCGATGGATCTCTTAATGGAGGCTTCTGTCGAACAATTGGCAGAAGTTGATGGAGTTGGCCAAGTAATTGCTCAATCTTTGCGGGAATGGTTCGAAGTAGATTGGCATGTGGAAATCGTTCGTGCCTGGCAAGCTGCGGGAGTCCGTATGAAAGATGAAGCTCGCGAGGATATTGAACAGACCCTCGAAGGACTAACGATCGTCGTTTCAGGAGCAATGCCTGGCTACACGCGAGAAGGTGCGAAGGAAGCGATCGTCGCCCGAGGAGGAAAGGCCTCGGGATCGGTATCGAAGAAGACGTCGCTGGTCATCGCGGGGCCCGGTGCGGGATCGAAAGCCGCAAAAGCCGAGGCCCTGGGTGTGCCCGTTGTTGACGAAAGCTATTTTGAGCGGGTACTTGAGCGCGGGCTGGCTGCCCTCGATGACTAAACGATAAATTCCAAGGGGTGCAAAAGACGCTCGGAAATTCGGGTGAGTAGCGAGCGTTCTTCCCATTCCTCGAAGGTAAGCTTGCGCGCATTGGTCAGGTCAAGCTCAAAGATCCGATCCATCGTTGCTGCGAAGGCTTGCGAACGGAACTGGACATTGACTTCGTAGTTGCCCTGCA
Source organism: uncultured Actinomyces sp. (assembly GCA_916719935.1). Taxonomy (GTDB): domain Bacteria; phylum Actinomycetota; class Actinomycetes; order Actinomycetales; family Actinomycetaceae; genus Pauljensenia. The sequence goes on from CAKAPY010000019.1 coordinate 7,072, forward strand.
GGGAAAGCCTGTCGATATTCGCGGTTCCGACAGTTGACCAGACTCCATCAATTGTCATGGTCTTGGAGTGGATCATTGCATCTTGGTACAGCCAGATTTCCACCCCTTCCTTCAACAGTGGCCCGTGATAGGGGCGCCCAACCCAATCGGCGAGGATGTGGTTGGAATACTCGGGGATCAGAATCTGCACCCGGACACCTCGACGCGCGGCGTGTACAAGGGATTCGAAAATCTCGCGGTCAGGGATGAAATATGCACTGGTAATGCGAATTGAGTGCTGCGCCCGATCGATTGCGTCGATGTAGAGGCCGCGAACGGGGTAGAGCAGGCGTGAAGGTTGGTTGAAGGCCAGTGATACATCGCTGGCCCATCTGGGGGCCCGACTGCGCGGAAGCTTAGGTTGTCCGCGACGTTTGAAGTGATTCCAGAAGTCAATGAAGCCGTACTTCAACTCCGCAACTGCTTCCCCCGTTACGCGCACGTGGGTATCACGCCATTCGAGGGCAAAAGGATCACCAATGTTGTAGCCGCCAACGAAGGCGACGCGGTCGTCGACGACCATGATCTTGCGGTGATCGCGACCAGTTTTACGCAGATTGAAGGTGAACATTCCCGAACGGATTTCGGGGAAACGGCGGATGTAGAGGTGGGGAGTCTTGGGGAAGACGTAAAAGAATGGGTCTTGGTTCATGACGGCGAAGCCGTCGTAGACGATGTGGACGTCAACCCCGCGCTGTGCGGCGGCAAGGAGTGCCGATTTGAAACGTTTGCCCCACGCATCTGAGCGCCAAATATACGATTCGAAGAAAATGTAGTCCTCTGCTGAGGTGATCGCTTCAAGCATGTCCTCATAAAGAGAGGTGCCCTCGGTATAGGTGCGAACCTTCGTCCCATCAACTTCGGTGTCTAAGGGAGGAAGAGTTGGGAAACCGCCTGCGACCTGCGGAACGCGGTCTTTACGGAGCCTGTCAACGATATGGACGCCGATCAGTGCCGCTGCCTGGGCACCCAAAAGCGCTGCGCCGGTAATTTTCAGTGCCTTGAGGGTGCGCGAAGAAAAAGACGGTCGATGATGAGACATGTTTTAAGCCTACTCAAAAGTCGCCAACGATGGGCATGGTATGAGAGGTGCGCCCCGGGCGGGTATCATCCTTGTTATGGCAAGGATCAGTACTGATGAGGTCACCCGTGTGGCGGGATTGGCTCGAATTGCACTTACACCGGAAGAAATCACCAGAATTGCTGGTGAGTTAGACGTTATTACCGAGGCAGTTGCAAAGGTCTCCGAGGTTGCAACCCCGGATGTGCCCGCGACCTCGCACCCCATTCCACTGTCGAATGTGTGGCGTGAAGACGTCGTTGGCCCAACACTTGACCGCGACGAGGTTTTGGCGCAGGCCCCCGCACAAGAAGACGGAATGTTCTTGGTTCCGCAGATTTTGGAGGAGGACTGATGAATCCGTTGTTGAAGAAGTCCGCCTGCGAGCTTGCTGACCTGCTGCGTAGCGGTGAAATCACTTCTGTTGAGCTCACTCAGGCGTGCTTGGATCGCATCGATGCGATTGACCCCAAGGTTCACGCCTTCCTGTATGTCGATCGTGAGGGTGCTCTTGCAACTGCTGCCGACGTGGATGCGCGTCGTGCCGCTGGGGAAGAACTGCCTCGTTTGGCAGGCGTGCCCATTGCGGTCAAGGACAACATGGTGACCCGAGGCGTTCCCACGACCTGTGCGTCGAAGATCCTTGAAGGATGGCTGCCTCCCTACGATGCAACTGTCGTCGAGCTTCTGCACAAGGCTGGAATGCCGATCTTGGGTAAGACCAACATGGACGAGTTCGCTATGGGCTCCTCGACCGAGCACTCCGCTTACGGTCGCACCGGCAACCCGTGGGATCTTGATCGTATCCCCGGTGGTTCCGGAGGTGGCTCCGCTGCTGCTGTTTCTTCTTTCATGGCACCGCTGGCTTTGGGTTCAGATACCGGTGGTTCGATCCGTCAGCCCGGTGCTGTGACAGGAACCGTGGGTGCAAAGCCCACATACGGCGCAGTTTCACGTTACGGGCTGATCGCTATGGCCTCGTCGCTGGACCAGATTGGCCCGGTCACCCGCACGGTTGAGGATGCGGCCGCGCTGACCGAGGTGATCGGTGGCTACGATCCCCACGACTCGACGTCCCTGAATGAGCCGGTTCCTGCGCTCTCTGAAAGTGTTGCTCAGGTTGCTAAGGAGGGGAAGATCGAGGGGCTGCGCGTTGGCGTTGTCCGCGAACTCTCCGGTGAGGGCTACCAAGATGATGTTCTCGAGGCCTTCAACGCGACCGTCGAGAAGTTGCGTGCCGCCGGTGCTGAAATCGTTGAGGTTTCCTGCCCGAGCTTCGATTACGCTCTTGCTGCCTACTACCTGATTATGCCGGCTGAGGTTTCCTCGAACTTGGCGCGTTTCGACGGTATGCGCTATGGCATTCGCGTCGAGCCCAGCGAAGGCCCTGTTACCGCAGAGCGCGTTATGGCTGCGACTCGTGAAGCCGGTTTCGGCGATGAAGTGAAGCGCCGTATTATCTTGGGCACTCACGTCCTATCGGCGGGCTTCTTCGACGCCTACTACGGAAGTGCGCAGAAGGTTCGTACCCTGATTCAGCGCGACTTTGCGCGTGTCTTTGAAGAGGTCGATGTTCTGGTTTCGCCGACCTGTCCGACAACGGCATTCCGTTTCGGAGAGAAGATGGATGATCCCATGGCGATGTACCTCAATGACATCGCGACCATCCCTGCAAACCTGGCCGGAATTCCTGCGATGAGTGTTCCAAACGCCGTCAGTGCCGAGGGACTTCCCGTTGGATTCCAGATTCTTGCTCCGGCTCACCACGACCTCAAGATGTATGAAGTCGCAAGCCTCGTTGAGCAACTCAGTGGCGATATCGCGGGTAACTGCCCCGCAGCGCAGTGGGAGGAAAAGTGATGACTGAGCTGATGGATTACCAGGAGGCTACCGCTTCCTTCGATCCGGTTCTCGGAATTGAAGTTCACGTTGAGTTGGGTACCGCGACCAAGATGTTCGATGCCGCCCCCAACGCCTTCGGTGGCGATCCGAATACCTACGTGACCCCCGTGTCGCTTGGTCTTCCCGGCTCGCTCCCCGTGGTCAATCACCGGGCAGTTGAGTACGCGATTAAGATCGGCCTCGCATTGAATTGTTCAATTGCCAAGAGCTGCCGTTTCGCGCGTAAGAACTACTTCTACCCGGACCTGACGAAGGCTTTCCAGACCTCACAGTCAGATGAGCCCATTGCTTATGACGGCTATGTGGACGTTGAGCTCGAGGACGGCACTATGTTCCGCGTTCAGATCGAGCGCGCGCACATGGAAGAAGATGCCGGAAAGAACACTCACATCGGTGGCGCAGACGGTCGTATTCAGGGTGCGGACCACTCGCTGGTTGACTACAACCGTGCGGGCGTCCCCCTGGTTGAGATCGTGACCCGTCCTATTGAAGGAGCAGGGGAGCGAGCACCTGAGGTTGCCGCTGCATACGTTCAGGCACTGCGCGATATCTTCCGTACTCTTGGCGTGTCTGAGGCGCGTATGGAGCGCGGAAATGTCCGAGCCGATATCAACGTTTCTCTGCGTCCGACCCCGAGCTCTCCTTTGGGGACTCGAACCGAAACCAAGAACGTGAACTCTTTCAGGGGCATCGCGAACGCTGTTCGTTTCGAGATTCAGCGACAAGCGCAGATCTTGGCTGACGGTGGATCAGTGCTTCAGGAAACCCGCCACTTCCACGAGGAAGACGGAACGACCTCGTCTGGTCGTGAAAAGTCCGATGCAGAAGATTACCGCTACTTCCCCGAACCGGATCTTGTCCCGGTCGTTCCCTCTGAGGAATGGGTTGAATCCCTGCGTCAGTCCCTGCCTGAGCTTCCGGTCGCCAAGAGGCGCCGTCTGCGTGAGCAATGGGGTTTTGCTGATAAGGAAATGCGTGACGTCATCAACGCGGGTGCGCTTGAACTCATCGAGGCAACCGTCGAAGCTGGGACCGATCCCGCAGCTGCACGTAAGTGGTGGATGGGTGAACTGGCTCGTTACTCGAAGGACAAGCAGGTTGCGCTTGAGGATCTACCGGTTTCTCCGGCGCAAATCGCACAGCTCCAGTCCTTGGTGGATAGCGGTCGTCTGACCGACAAGCTTGCTCGCCAAGTCCTTGAAGGTGTTCTTGCGGGTGAAGGCGATCCCGAACAGGTCGTTGCTGCACGCGGACTTGAAGTTGTTTCTGACGACGGCGCACTTACTGCGGCCGTTCAGGAAGCATTGGATGCGAACCCCGATATCGTCGAGAAGATCAAGGGTGGCAAGGTTCAGGCTGCTGGCGCCCTTGTCGGTGCGGTGATGAAGGCTACCCGTGGTCAGGCAGATGCCGCCCGCGTTCGCGAACTCATTATGGAAATGGTTGGCGCTTGATCTTTCATTGATTTAACGCCCGTGGCCCGGTCTGCACAGCAGACCGGGCCCTTTCCATGCCTGCCAAAGACCGAGGAGCAAGGGGGGGTGAGGAAACCGGACTTCATACCACGGCCTCGAAAATTGGACTCAAAATGGACACTACTGCACCCGCGCACCGGCTTAGCTACGATGGAGGAGGAGTCCTTGTTGGCTCTCCTCAAAACAATCGGATATGCAAAGGTGACCAATGCGTACTTCTCCGTCATACACCGCGTCCTACCGTCTTGAAGTCGACGAAGCCAACCTTTCGGTTTCGCAGATCGTGGATGCTGTTTCTGCTACCGGTGCTCAGATTAAAGGCCTTGATGTTGCCGATTCTGACCGTGGTCGCATCGTTATTGACCTCACCTGCGACATGCGTGATTCCGAACATCGCCGTGAGGTTGAAAAAGTTCTCGATGGCCTTGAAGGCGTTCACACCTCTTCCGTGGCAGACCAGACATTCATGGCCCACGTCGGCGGCAAGATCGAGGTTAAGCCCAAGGTTCCTCTGCGTAACCGTGACGATCTTTCTCGCGCTTACACCCCCGGTGTTGCACGTGTCTGCACAGCGATTCATGACACGCCTTCTAAGGCTCACCTGTTGACCATGAAGGCAAATTCTGTCGCCGTTGTCTCGGATGGTACCGCGGTTCTTGGGTTGGGCGATATCGGCCCTGAAGCTGCTCTTCCCGTGATGGAAGGCAAGGCTGTTCTGTTCAAGCAGTTCGGTGATGTCGATGCATGGCCCGTTGTCCTTGATACCAAGGACACTGAAGAAATCATCTCGATTGTTAAGGCAATCGCACCCGCATATGGCGGAATCAACCTCGAGGACATTTCTGCTCCCCGCTGCTTCGAAATTGAAGAGCGTCTGCGCGCAGAGCTCGATATCCCGGTTTTCCACGA
>CAKAPY010000020.1 GCA_916719935.1 uncultured Actinomyces sp.
TTGGGCTTGAGGACATCGGCCCACGCAGCGCACTCAACCAAGGATGGTCCTGAGGTATCCAGAATGATGCGGCAACCGATCTGACGGACACGGCGCAACACCGGCTCGAGAACCTCAAAAGTGCTACTTCCGGGAAGAGAACCCGAAACCACCAAGAGGTCATCGCCGCTCAGGCGACTTCCCAAAAGATCAACCATCTGCTTCCAGGAATCAGGATCTAGAGCATGACCGGACTCGTTGTATACCGTGGCGGTGTTGTCAATCATGGCGATTGAGCGTCGCGTTTGGAAGGGAACCTCAACCCACTCCGGTGTAACCAGAGAAGTCATTTCCTCCATGAGCGAGGCGATCACACTGCCGGTTGCGCCCCCCAAGAAACCTGTTGCGTGGTTGGGGACTCCGAGCTGGTCCAAGACACGAGAGACATTCAGTCCCTTCCCTCCCGGACGCTGGGAATACTCCGTAATGCGGTGAAGCTGACCGTGGGTTTGGTCAGGAGCCTGCCACGTAATATCCAGAGCCGGATTGGGAGTGAAGGTCCAGATCATGATTCAACCTCGATTCCATGGCTCTGGAATGCCAAAGCTGCCGCGCCCAAGGCCTGTGACGAGGAACCCAAAGCAGCGCAGAGCAGTGCAGGTGCGGGCATGACCGTGCACCCCGATTCCAAGCCTTTGCGAAGGGGATCGTAAACAAGTGAGCCACCTTTGCACAGGCCACCTCCCAAAACGACGGGAAGTGAACCAACCTGGTGGCAAACCGTTGCAAGAATCCCGCCCAGTAGACTCATCGAGGTCTCAAGGATCTCGCGTGCCTTTCGAGCGTTTTCGCTGGATGAAAGGGCAAGTTCCTCAACTTCGCGGGCCCCCGATCCTGCGGGGACGATTCCGGCCTCGATTGCCCGGCGCGCAATACCGCTGGCCGAGGCAACCTGCTCCACCGGAACAACCTCATAGGGGCGATCGGGGTGTGGAACGGGAATCTGTCCGATTTCACCAGCCCACGGCGGTGCCGGCGCGAGGCGCGAATTGATGACAACGCCCGAGGCGATCCCGGTCCCTACTGCCACATACAGGCAGGAGGGACGGCGAACGCCCCACAGGGCCTCGGCAAGAGCTCCCGAGCGCACATCGTGTCCTAGTGGGACGAAAGAACCCAGTGCCTCGGAAAGCTTTTCGCTTAAAGGAGCGTCTTTCCAGCCCAGATTGGCGGAGAAAATACCAATTCCATGTTCTTCGTCAATAATTCCAGGAACACACACGCCGACGGGCGCATCAACCGAAGCCGCGCGAAGAGTTCGGGCCAGACGCACGACCGCAGAAACGACATCATCAGCGCCGGTCTGGGGGGTGGCGACGGCCTCGGAAGAGGTAATCACAGTGCCGCGGGTGTCAGCGAGCACCCCCTTGATGGTGGTGCCGCCGACATCGATCCCGATGGCGAGCTTCTGGTCCGAGTTGCTCACTTGAGGATCACCGAGCGGGTCAGATGGCGCGGGGTATCGGGGTTGAGACCGCGAGCTTCAGCGCGAGCAACGGCCAAACGCTGTGCAACAACGAGGTGAGCCATGGGGTCACCGTCGAAAGTCACCAATTCGGCGCCAGTTGCGGCAACCTGGTCGGCCATGCCCTCGGGAACCGGGCCGAAAACCCAGGTCAGGCGACCGGGCTGAGCGATAGAGATCGGGCCGTGGCGGTATTCCATTGCCGGGTAGACCTCAGTCCAAGACTGAGAGGCTTCACGCAGCTTCAGGCCTGCCTCGTTCGCCAAGCCAATGGTCCATGCGGTGCCCAGGAAGGTGATCTGGTCGGCATCAACCCAACGCTGGGGGATTTCGAGCTCGAGGGCGCGCTGCGCGTCATCCGCGGCTGCAGCGATATCGTCACCCAGGCTGTGACGGAAGTATGCAAGAGCGGTGGTTGCAAAACGAGTCTGGACAACGGATTCTTCATCGGCGAAGTCTAGAACAACCTCAACATCTGCGTAGGGGGTTGCGGGGCCATTACCCACAGCGGTGATCAAAACGTTGGGGACGCCGCGGTCCTTCAGACCGTGCAGGATGTCAATAATTTCAGTTGTCGTGCCCGAGCGGGACAGGCACACGACGCGGTCGTAGTGGCGATCCCAGGGGAATTCGGTGGCGGTGAAGGCATCAGAGAGACCCTTGCCCTGGCGTTCGCGCGCAACGGTGTAGGCCTGCGCGATAAACCACGATGTTCCACACCCGATGACGGCAATGGCCTCACCGTCTTTGGGAAGTGCATCAGTGGGAACGTCAAGAACTCGACGCCACAGCTCAGGTTGGCTGTTAATTTCTTCAGAAGTAAGGGACATCGGTGTCTCCATTGTTATCGGGAATGCATCACCACCTCGGTGTGCTTGTACTATCGTATCAAGAAGGAAATAACTTAGGACTAGCTGGATAAGTGCCCGAAGTTGTCTACCTCTTCGCAATGACGCTGAAATCAACACATCGGAGTGACAATGACTGACAAATCGACCAAGCCAGGTCGTCTTACCCTTCCCATTGAGCGTGGAATCGATGCCGAAGTGCGCGCTCTTGTTGAACGCCTTGGCGCGGACGCAGTACGAAATTCCGATGGAACAGAGCTTCCTGAGTGGGTCGACCGAGCATTTGCCAAGGTGTACTCCACGTATTTCCCTGCGCGTGGTGATGAAGACTGGGCCGATCAGAGCGAAGGCGAGCGCATCCACCAATACCTTTCCTCAAACCCTCATACCGCGCCAGAAAGCGGACCTTTGAGTATCAATGTCATGGAGGGATGGTTCCAAGCGCAATTCCGTCCTGATACTCAATGCGACACCTCCCGCTGGTGGCAGGTCATTGATCGGACCAGTGGGCAGGCTTTGGATCCCTCACAGTGGAGCGTTCAGGAGGTTGAGCCTTCACCCGTCGTTGATCCCGTGCCGATCGTTGGAGAGTTGCCGCCTACTGCTTCGAGCGCGGTGGTGACGATTCACGAGCCCATTCCCTTCCACGTGTACACCGTGAACTTCTTTGCCGTACAGATGTGGGATTCCACCCAGATGTACAACTATTTAACGAATGACTGGGCGCTTGAGGAAGGTCGCGTGAAGGAGCGTCCCTTCGATGTGGCATTCCCGCGGACCTGGGAACACGTTAAGGACGCCTTGGCCGCATGGCTGAAAGCGAACCCTCAAGTGGACGTGGTTCGTTTCACGACGTTCTTCTACCACTTCACTTTGGCTTTTGATTCCCGAGGCCGCGAACGCTACGTCGATTGGTTTGGATACTCGGCCTCGGTGTCGATCCCGGCGATGGAAGAGTTCGAAAAGGAATACGGCTATGCGCTCACTCCCGAGGACTTCGTTGATGGCGGCTGGTACAACTGCCCCTTCCGTACACCCACTCCGGTCTTCAGAGACTGGATCGATTTCACCTCCAAGCGAGTTGCCCAAAAGGCGGGAGAACTGGTTCACAAGGTCCACGAGGAGGGTCGCGAGGCCATGATGTTCCTCGGCGATAACTGGATCGGTATGGAACCCTACGGACCCTACTTCCCTTCGATCAAGATGGATGCGGTTGTTGGATCCGTCGGTTCGGCAGCAACCTGCCGCATGATCTCCGATATTCCCGGTGTGCGCTACACCGAGGGGCGCTTCCTTCCCTACTTCTTCCCCGATGTCTTCCGTGAGGGTGGAGATCCCCTGGGTGAAGCCAACGAATCGTGGCGCACCGCTCGTCGTGCAATCGTCCGTAGTCCCTTGGATCGTATGGGCTATGGCGGCTACCTTTCCTTGGCTTTGCAATTCCCGGAATTTATTGACCGCGTGGAGGAAATCCTTGCAGAATTCCGTTCCCTTCACGAGGCCACGGGCGGGGAAAAGCCCGCGTGTGCACCAGTACGCGTTGCCGTTTTGAATGCATGGGGAAAGCTGCGCACCTGGCAGACCCATATGGTTGCCCATGCCCTGTGGTACAAGCAGATTCATACCTACTTGGGGGTTATCGAAGCCCTTGCAGGACTTCCTTTTGACGTGCGTTTCATGTCTTTCGATGAGGTCATCAATGGGGGAGATTCCTCTTTGGGTGATGTTGACGTGGTCATCAACGCCGGCGCCGCGAATACTGCCTTCTCCGGAGGGGAAGTGTGGGAGGACCTACGACTGCAAGACACTCTGCGTCGCTTTGTCGCCCGCGGTGGAGGTTTCATTGGGGTTGGCCAGCCTACGGCCTCGTTGGGAACTCAAGGACAAGCGGATAGAGGCGGCATCTGCCGCGGAAGCATTTTTGCGCTCGCGGACGTCTTGGGTGTGGATCAAGAAATCTCGTGGTCGCTGTCCAAGGATCGCTATGACGAGGTTGTGCCAGAGCATTTCATTACTGCTGACCTTGATGGAGACTACGTTTTCGGTGAAGACCCCGGAGATGTCGTCGTTACGGATCCTGACACTTCTGTGCTTGTCATGGAGCGGGGGAGTGTGCGAGCCTCGGCGCATGATTTCTGCTCGGGTAGAGGTGTATACCTTGCTGGACTGACCTGGTCGACTGCCAATAGCAGGCTTTTGCACCGCGCAATTATGTGGGCGGCGCACCGAGAAGATCAATGGGATTGTGTCCTTGCGTCATCCAATCCTGACGTTGAGGTCGCTTGGTATCCCAAGTCGCAACTTGCCTTTATTTACAATGATTCTGATGCTCCGGCTACGAGCATCATCACTGGTTTTGGCCTGGAATGTACCGTGGATCTGGCTCCCGGAGAAGGGCGTTGGACCCAGTGGAAGAAGGAAAATTAAGGCTAGTTATCAAATCGTGACCAAATAGTTGCATTCTCACAGGTCAAAATGTCATCAGACATCTTCTCTGTGAGATAGCATAAAAGAGCAATGAATAAAGCTGACAAAAGGTGTCAACTTTGTAAACGTCCCACAACGGAGAGGGAATAACATGCACATGTCACGCCGCTCCATGAGCGTTGTTGCGCTCATGTCAGTTGCTGCGATGGGTCTGACTGCGTGCTCGGGTTCGGGCGCGAAGACTGACAGCACCGCAAGCTCTTCGGCATCTGCCGATAAGGGCGCAACCATCACGTACCTGCACCGTCTGCCCGACGGTGAGGGAATGACCAAGATCTCGGCTCTCGCTGAGCAGTGGAACAAGGAGCACCCTGACACTCAGGTTCAGGCGGTCAAGTTCGATGGCAAGGCCAACGAAATGATCAAGAAGCTCGAGACCGACGTCAAGGCCGGTTCCGGACCTTGCTTGGCACAGCTGGGCTATGCAGAAATCCCCGAGATGTTCACCAAGGGCCTGCTGGAGGACGTGACTCAGTACGCGACCCAGTACAAGGCCAACTACTCCGCTGGCGCCTTCTCGCAGGTTGGCGTGGGTGGAAAGTACTACGGCCTGCCCCAGGACACCGGCCCGCTTGTTTACTACTACAACAAGGCTGAGTTCGAGAAGCTGGGAATCAAGGTTCCCACCAACCTCGAAGAGTTCAAGGCCGCTGCCAAGACCGCAGCAGCTCAGGGCAAGTACATCTCTGCTTTCCAGGCTGACGAGTCGCGCTACAGCCTGTCCGCTCAGGCAGCTGCAGCAGGCGGTGTTTGGTACAAGGCTGAAAACGATAAGTGGACCGTCAAGATCGACGATGCGTCCGCCAAGACCGTGGCAGACTTCTGGCAGTCGATGCTCGATGACAAGACCACTCTCGTCGCCGAGCGCTGGGGCGACTCCTTCACTAAGGCTCTGACCGACAAGACCCTGATCGGCACCATCGGTGCCGCATGGGAAGCACCGCTTATCTCCGGTGATCTGGAGAAGACCGACAACAAGGGTGAATGGGCAGTTGCTCAGCTCCCTGACTTCGGCAAGGGCGCGCTGACCGGCCCCGACGGCGGTTCCGGCGTTGCAGTCATGAAGGGCTGCGCGAACCCCAAGGGTGCAATGGAGTTCAACAACTGGCTGAACACCCAGGTTGACGCTCTGGTCTCCCAGGGCCTGGTCGTTGCAACCACGACCGGCACCATGAAGACCCCGGATTCGGTCAAGGAATTCTACGGTGGACAGGATGTCTTCGCTGAACTGTCGAAGGCAAACGCCAACCTGGCCCCCGACTTCCCCTACATCCCCTTCTTCTCGACCCTCGGCGATCCCATGGCCAAGGCTGCAACCGCAGCTGGTGATGGCTCCGGCAAGGTGATCGACATCTTCAAGGCTGCTCAGACGCAGTCCGTAAAGGCGCTCAAGGATGGAAACCTTCCCGTCGCTGAGTAAGCGCTAATCGCGGAGGGGGTGTGGTTTCTCCGCTGAGGAACCACACCCCTACCGTGTTTAAAGTCCACAATCTGCCAGCAATCGAGGGTGATTGATACATGCAGTCAGACATTCAAAACCGGCGTATCAGAGAGCGGCACGATGCGCGTACCGGATGGGCCTTCATGGCCCCCTTCTTCATCATGTTTCTTCTGGTTTTTGCCGTTCCGATCTGCGTGGCAATCTACCAGTCCTTCTTCCGTCAGGTCGCAAGTGGCGGAGGCCTGTACGGCGGCGGCGAACTTAAAAATCAATTCGTCGGCCTCGAAAACTTCACCATGGTGATCACATCCGGACAATTCTGGTCCGGCATGGGGCGAGTCGTTGTTTATGCGGCCTTCCAGATCCCGATCATGATCATCTCGGCTCTTGTTCTGGCTCTTGTTTTGGACTCATTCCTGATCCGTCGCGTTGGTTTCTTCCGACTGAGCTATTTCCTGCCTTTCGCCATCCCCGGCATTGTTGCCGCAATGGTCTGGCTCTACATCTACACCCCTGAGCTTTCCCCGATCGTTAAGTTCTTTGATTCCCTTGGAATCCACATTGACTTCATGGCCGCAGGCGCCCCAATCCTCGCCTCGATGGCAAATATGACGACGTGGACCTACACCGGTTACAACATGCTGATCTTCCTGGCAGCGCTGCAAGCAGTGCCCCATGAGCTGTACGAGGCCGCACGTCTCGACGGCGCTTCCTCGTGGCAGATTGTGCGCCAAATTAAGATCCCCATGGTCTCCGGAGCTGCCCTCCTGGCAGTCTTGCTCTCCATCATCGGCACAATTCAGCTCTTCAATGAACCCGCAGTTATGCAGTCTGCAAATGGGTGGATGGGCAATGCCTACACGCCGATGATGATGGCTTACAACACCATGTTCGGAACTATCTCGCCCGGTGGCGATGGCCCGGCCTCGGCAATCTCAATCGTGATGGCACTGGTTGCTGGTGGACTTGCCGTGATCTACGCGCTCTTGCAAAGGAAGACTCTGCGATGACAACTCCCACTCGCACACTGCCTGACGGACGCGAATACCGCGTTTCGATTGAAGGAATGCCCCCGCGCACCCTTGCTCCCAAGAAACTTGCTCGGATCGTCACCATCGTTGCGCTGACGATCACCATGGTTTACTTCATTCTGCCGATCATCTGGGTGATGTTCTCCTCAACGAAGTCGAATGCCGATCTTGTTTCCACCAACGGTTTCTGGTTTGGTCACTTTGAATTGGGAGACAACTACACGAAGCTCATGGGGTGGACTCAGGGCCTGTTCTGGCGCTGGGTGCTCAACTCCCTCTTCTATTCAACAGCAGCAGGGATCATCGGAACTTTGATTTCGGTCGCAGCGGGTTATGCAATGGCGAAATTTGTTTTCCCCGGGCGAAATGTCTCCATGGCCATGATCATGGCAGGCCTGCTCATGCCGGTCGCCCTGCTCACGATTCCCCTGTACGTGGTCTTCCATAACTTGGGTCTGACCGATACGGTCTGGGCAATCCTGATCCCCAGCTGCGTGTCTCCCTTCGGTGTGTTCCTTGGCCGGGTCTATGCGGATTCTTCGGTTCCGACAGAGCTCATCGAGGCCGCGCGCATCGATGGGGCCTCAGAAGCTCGAGTCTTTTTCACGATTGTCTTGCGTCTACTGGCGCCGGCAATGGTGACGATCTTCCTCTTCATCTTCGTGGCAACCTGGAACAACTTCCTCTTGCCCTTGATGATGGTATCCACTGCCGAACTCAAGCCCGTCACTCTGGGCTTGTACGGAATGATGAGTTACTTTACTCCTCAAAAGGGCGCAGTCATGCTGGGCGCGCTCTTGGGTGTTTTGCCACTCATCGTGCTATTCCTTGGTTTGCAGAAGTACTGGCAATCGGGCCTTGCTGCCGGTTCTGTGAAGGGATAGTCAGTCCCGCTGTCGAGCCACCACGAGGTGCTGGGAAGGATAGGTTAATGGATACGATTGCCTACGGCGGAGATTGGAACCCTGAACAGTGGGACCGCGAGACCAACCTGCGCGACATCGAACGCATGGTCGAGGCCGGAGTCAATCTAATCTCCCTGGGGATCTTTTCCTGGGCATCTCTTGAACCCGAAGAAGGTCACTACGATCTGGAGTGGTTGGCGGATCTCATTGATCAGCTCCACAATGCTGGAATTGGCGTGGACTTGGCCAATGGGACCGCTTCCCCTCCGGCGTGGATGGCTCTGCGTTACCCCCAAACCCTTCCCGTTGATTCTCAAGGCGTGCGTTTAGGATTTGGCTCGCGCCAGCAGTACAACCCCTCAAGCGAGCTTTTTTGCCGCAAAGCCTGCGAGTTAACCGAGGCCATGGCACGCCGTTTTGGTGACCATCCCGGCGTCGTCATGTGGCACATTTCGAACGAATACGCCTGTCACACGGCGGAGAGTTTCGATGATGAGTCCGCTGCGGCATTTCGACGTTGGCTCGTGGAGAAATACGGGGATGTTCAGGCGATCAATCAGGCCTGGGGAACTGCATTTTGGTCCCAAACCTATAGGGATATCCAAGAAATTCAGCCTCCCCGTGCAATGCCAACCTTCTACAACCCCGGGCAAATGCTGGATTGGCGTCGCTTTAGTGACTACGCTCTGCGTTCCCAGATGGAACGTGAACGAGAAGTGATTCGTCGATATTCGGACCGGCCAATCACGACGAATTTTATGGGGACCTTCCCGCTTCTCGACTACCGCAAGTGGGCACCACTGTGTGACATCATCGCCGATGATTCCTACCCGGACCCCGCAGATCCTCAGGCTGCACACGACATCGCATGGCAGGGCGACGTCATGCGCGGCCTCGGCGATGGTGCTCCCTGGCTGCTGATGGAACAGAGCCCCGGCGCGGTGCAGTGGCGACCCCAAAACTCTCCCAAGCGCCCCGGACAGTTCCTTTTGTGGACCATCGCAAGGCTCGCTCACGGAGCGGATGGAATCCTCCAATTCCAATGGCGCCAATCCGCCAAGGGGTCGGAAACCTTCCATGCTGGGATGGTGCCCCACTCTGGCGAAGATTCGCCGATCTGGACGGATGTTGTGAGCACCGGCCAAGCTCTAAAGTCTTTGGCGCCTATTACGGGGACTCGCATGAGTGCCCGCGCTGCAGTTGTCATTGACTGGGAGAGCGAGTGGGCACGCCACTATGCGATCGGTCCGATTAGTTCTGAAAATCCCACAGATTCGTGGGGGAACTTCGCGCCCGCTAAGTCTTGGCATCAAAGCCTATGGGAAGCGGGAATCGCGACCGATGTCGTGGGTGTCGACAATGATTTCAGCTCTTACGATCTCATCATCGTTCCCGCGCTTTTCATTGACTACCTGCAGATGACTCGGGCTTTGCATGCGGCAGCTGAACGCGGAGCACACATTGTCATTACCGCGCCCAGTGGTGTTGTTGATTCCCAACTGGGGGCCATTCTGGGAGGGTACCTCGGCTCTCTTTCTGATCTTGCAGGAGTGCGGGTTCTCGAGCATTCAACCCTCACCGGTCCCAGCCAGGGGCGCGTTTATGATGCGCGTGAGAAAGCCGCGAACCGGATTTCTTCCGCAGTAAGTACCCCGGCGGCCTGTGATTGGTGCGGGATCGATACCGATAACGAGGCCCTCAAACGAACCGCGGACCTTCTTGGGGGAGCGGCGTTGGATCTTCGCAGTGGCCGCTGGGCTGAAAAGCTTGCCCCAGCTTTCGGTTTGCAGTGGCAGATTCCCGGGAATTCCACCTCGGAGGATGGGCCTGAGTGCATTGCGTACTTTGATGGCCGAGGCGGCGGCCTCGACCTTGCGGGGCTTCCTGCGCTTACCCGCAGGAAAGTTGGCCGCGGAAGTGTCTGGTATGCAGCTGCGGACTTTGACGCGCTGACTCGTTCGGTCCTGCTGCGCTTGTGGACAACCTACACGCGAATTCGCCCTGTGGTCCCAGACCTTCCCGAAGGTGTGGAAGCTCAAGAACGTGAAGGCTTCCTCTTCATTCTCAACCACTCTGATCGTGCGGTTGAACTCGCTGGGATTGTGGGCCAAGATCTTCTCAGCGGAGCTGAGTGTACGGGACATGTTCTTCTTGCTCCGCGATCAGCAATGGTTATTGAACGATAGGGGAAGGCCCGTGGGGGATATCGGCAGCGTCTCTTCAGCTGTTCGCCTCCACGAACTTTGTGTGGATTCGCTTGCCCCTAAGACCCGAGTGGTTCTCGAGGGCATCGATCGTCTGCTGGTCTACTCAATTCCGATGCGCCTGCGTTTTCGTAATATCGAGGTGCGCGAAGGCCTTCTTCTACACGGCGAATACGGGTGGGGAGAATGTGCGCCTTTCTGGGATTACGACCCGCGGGAATCCTCTACCTGGCTTGCTAGCGCATTGGAAGCTGCCCGAGTAGCTGCCCCCAGGCCTCGGCGCGAAAAAGTGCCGCTCAACGTGACAATTCCGGTGATTTCGGCCGAAGATGCGCGCAGACGAGTATTCGATCATCCGGGTTGTGCGACTGCAAAAGTTAAGGTTGCCGATACACGTTCTGACCTTGAGCGCGATTGCCAGCGTGTCGAGGCCGTCGCTGAGGCTCTGGTTGAATTGCATGGGTCGTCTGCGAAGGTGCGTGTTGATGCCAACGGTGCGTGGGACAGAGAAACTGCTCTGACATGGATTGCGCGTCTGAATCGCGCAGCCCAAGCCGTGGGTGGCCTGGAGTACGTTGAACAGCCCTGCATGGCCGTTGAAGACCTTGCGTGGCTGCGGCGCAAACAAGATGTTCCTCTTGCAGCCGATGAGTCGATTCGCCGCGCGGAAGACCCACTCAAGGTTGCTCGCCTTGAGGCGGCTGACGTTGCCGTCATCAAAGTTGAACCTCTGGGAGGAGCTGGCGCCGTTCTCCAGTTGGCAGAGGAACTGCCCATGCCTTTGGTGATCTCTTCGGCCTTAGAAACCAGTTTTGGTTTGGATTACGCGGCTCGGGTGGCCTGCGCTTTAGATCAGGAACCACGTGCATGCGGTCTGGGCACGGCCTCGCTATTGAACGGCGATACCGCGGTCTCACCTGTGCGCGTAGTTGGTGGCAATATGATTCCCACCGATCTTGCTGTGAACGAAAGTCTGATCACGCCCTCAGCCCCCGATTCTCAGCTCTGTGAATCCTGGGTGAATCGACTAAATGCAATGGCATCCCACCGTTAAAGATCAAGAATAGAAGTAGAAGTATGTACCCCTCACAAGCTTTGGCTGAGTGCATCATTGATTCCCTGATTGCCGGTGGAGTTCGCGATTTTGTGTACTGCCCCGGATCGCGAAATGCGCCCTTCGCCTATGCGCTTGCGCGGTATGACTCTTTGAGTGAGAGCCCAATCCGCGTGCACGTTCGCCTAGATGAACGCGCGGCTGCGTTTTTTGCCCTCGGACTCACGCTGGGGGAAGGCAGTGGCTCCCTGGCCGCGCGTGCCTGCGTGATTACGACCTCGGGAAGTGCCGTTACGCATCTTTATCCTGCGATTGGCGAGGCGTTTTACTCTCGTCTTCCTCTTGTGGCTATTAGCGCGGATCGTCCCGCTGAATTGCATGGCGTCGGGGCATCCCAAACCATGAGTCAGAAGGGAATTTTTTCCGATCACATCGTGGAAGAATGGGATTTTTCATCGGACAGTGCTGAACTGGCTAGTGTTCCCTGCCGTATTGCGCGTGCGCTTGCAGCTGCCGCTGGTCATCCCTCCGGAACTCCAGGTCCAATCCACTTCAACTGTGCCTTCCGCGATCCGCTTACTCCCAGGGACGAGGCCGAGGCTCCTGAAAGCCTTCAGCTTAGGGAAAATCGCGGCGGGGGAGTCGAGGTCTATCCGTCCCAGATTGTGCGTGAACCAAGTGCGGAGGGGGTGCTCAAACCCGATCTTGCAACGGTTGTGATTGCCGGTCACGGTGCACAGGACACGGTGTTGCGCTGGGCTGAGCGCTCGCGTGTACCGGTTTTTGCCGAGCCCATGGTTACCGGCGTGAGCAGTGAAGTCCTCGTTCCCTTCCAGCAGACTCTGTGTGCGGATCCTGATGTTGTCGCACGAATCGGTCAAATTGTTGTCACTGGACGTCCAACATTGTCGCGTCCGATCCAG
>CAKAPY010000021.1 GCA_916719935.1 uncultured Actinomyces sp.
CCGAGGCCACCGGTTATGGCTTGGTCTACTTTGCGCAGGAAATGCTTCGTGCGCGAGGAGACTCTTTTGAGGGCAAGCGCGTTGTTGTTTCCGGTTCAGGAAATGTGGCAATTTACGCGACCGAGAAGGCTCAGCAGCTGGGCGCGAAGGTCGTTGCAGTGTCCGATTCTTCCGGTTTTGTTATTGATGAAGAAGGAATCGATGTCGATCTTCTGAAGGACGTCAAGGAAGTTCGCCGCGGTCGCGTCAGCGACTATGCCGCCGAGCGTCCCAGCGCGCACTTCTTCTCAGAAGGTTCGATTTGGGAGGTCCCCTGTGACGTTGCTCTTCCCTGTGCGACCCAGAATGAGCTCGGTCTTGAAGGCGTCGAGGCCCTGATTCATAACGGCGTGCAGATGGTCGCGGAGGGCGCGAACATGCCCACCACTCCCGAGGCCATTGATGAGCTGCGCCGCGCCGGTGTCCTTTACGCACCGGGTAAGGCCTCGAATGCCGGTGGTGTGGCCACCTCGGGACTCGAGATGCAGCAGAACTCGGGTCGTACGCAGTGGCCTTTCGAAGAGACCGACGCAAAGCTTCATCAGATCATGATTGGCATTCACGAGAACTGCCTTGCAACTGCTGACGAGTATGGTGTTCCCGGCGATTACGTTGCAGGTGCAAACCTTGCTGGATTCATCAAGGTTGCGGACGCAATGGTCGCTCAGGGTTTGGTCTAATTTGCAGGCTGTTTAAGGGGGGCTTCACGCCGGTGGGCGTGAAGCCCCCCTTCTGTAGGTGAAGTCCCTTTCTGTATAGGCGGGGGAGCACACCCAATGAAACAGAGCAGCTTCCTTTGCGCCTAGTGTGAAATGTAGGACGCGCGTAGCATTTTCGGTACCGCAATGAAGCGCGGGCAATGGACATGCGGAGGTTCGCTGATGTTCTGGGATCAGGTTGCGCCCCTTTATGACTTTTTCGAAAACACATTTAATCATGCCGTGTACGACGGAACAGGCCTCGCAGTCGCTCAGCTGCTTGGCCCCGGAGATGAGGTCCTTGAATGTGCCTGCGGAACTGGTGCGATCAGTACCTTCCTTGCGCCAATATGTAAGAGGCTGGTCGCTACCGACTTTTCTGAGGGAATGCTCAAACAAGCACGGAAGAAACTTGCGAAATATCGTAATGTCACGGTCGAAAGAGCTGACATCACGTGCCTTCACTACGAGGATGCCTCCTTCGACATCGTCGTGGCAGGTAATGTCATCCATCTACTTCCAGATCCTGGTGCTGTCATGCAGGAACTTGAACGAGTCGTCCGCCCAGGAGGCATCATCGTCGTCCCGACTTACGTCAAGCGTCGGCCAAGAAAACAAGGAATAATCCCAAAGATCCTTGTGAAGCTCGGTGCTGACTTCAAGGAACAATTCGATGTGGACTCCTATCGAGCTTTCTTTGAGAAGTTGGGATATCGCAACGTTACCTACACAGTTGTTGACGGCCGTATTCCTTGTGCGATCGCTTCCTTTACCTGTAGCAAAGAGGCTCGTTAGCGATTAGTTAATTAGTGCTGAGGCTTTGGCAAGTTAGGTGTCTTTGCAGCCTTTTGGCTCGCCTTTCGTGACCGTGTGGGGATATCGTTGAGAGTGCAATGGAAAGGTGAGCAAGACAATGCAATTAGTTGCCATAGCTGCGATCGCAGTGTCGTGGCTCCTTGTCGCTCTTGCGATTGTCTTTGTTCTTCGGATGCGCCGAGACATTCAGCGCCTGCGTGCAGAAAAAGAACAACTACGCAAACTTCACCAGGACTACATGGCCGGCCCAGCGGTTCTCTCCCATGAATTACGCACTCCATTAACTGTTGTTAGGGGAGCGGCAGAACTTCTTGCTGATGGTTCGGCTGGACCTATGAATGATGTGCAAATGAAGTTTGCGAAGACCATTGCCGAAAATGCGCACCAGGTTGTCGAAATGGCTGATGATCTTCTGGCCGAAGTGCGCCTGGAATCTGATTTATTCAATCTTCGTCTTCAACGCGTTGAAATGCGCGAACTGGTGCGTCGAAATGTCGCGCAGATGCGTCGTTTCCATTCCTCGCCTATCCGTTTGGAAAACCATGGCGCCCCCATCTATATGTCATTGGATCCGCGCTTGATGGGGCAGGCGATCGCCAATGTTATTAATAATGCAGCCCGTCATGCGGGCGATGATGTTTCGATTGTCGTGACAGTACAAGCTTTTGACGAAGACGTCACCATTTCTATCGTTGATGATGGTCGCGGAATGACCCAGGAAGAAAAAGAGCGTCTTTTCATCCCATTCGATACTGGAGGATCGCTACGACCTGGAACGGGCTTAGGGATGATGCTGACGCAAAAGATTCTGAAACTTCACGGTGGCACGATCTTGGTCGATACGGTTTCCTCCAAAGGAACAACCTTCTATCTGACTATCCCGCGTACCATGCGAAGTGGCGATCAATCACTCCTGCCTGAGGAGGACCAATGAGTGCGAAGGCTTTAGTTGTTGATGATGAGCCCCAGATCCTCATGATTATCAAATTTGCCCTTGAAACCGCGGGAATAACTGTAGAAACTGCAAGCGATGGGGCGAAGGCTTGGGAGAAGTTCGCTACTCACTACTACGACCTGGTCATTCTTGACCTGATGATTCCCGTGATCTCAGGGATTTCGCTTGCTCAAAGAATTCGAGCGATGAGTGATGTTCCGATCATCATGATTACGGCGCTTTCTGAAGAATCCGACCGCATTAAGGGGCTCGAAAGCGGTGCGGACGACTACATTACGAAACCTTTTAGCCCAAAGGAAATGACTCTTCGCGCTCAGGCTCTTTTGCGACGAAGTAAGAAGGACCCCGACGATGTTGTCTCCAACGGTCCTTTGCGTATCGATCGACGTGACCGGAAAGTTTACGTTGACGGTGTGCCGGTGGAGTTGCCCTCAACAGAACGACGGTTCTTGGATTTCCTTGCTTCACATATTGGGGAGCCTGTGAGCTACCGCGAGCTTCTCAACTCTGTTTGGGAAACGCAGGATAGCTCTGGCGGGAAAGACATGATCAAGATGACCGCTTATCGTTTGCGAGGCGCTCTTGGGGATCGTGGGGGAGAACTGATCCAATCGGTTCGCTCGGTTGGGTACACGATGCCGGATCTTCGGTAACAGATCAGTTACCGCTCGTTACTAAGGGTGCTCTTTTCGTGTTCTGTTTCACGTAAGAATGAAACCAAGAGCGCACGAGCATAGTGACAGCCCCGTGCAAACCCTCGATTCAAAGGAGAATCCGATGAAGAAGAGTTTCATCTCCCTTGCAGCATTCAGCGCGGCGGGTGCACTAGCACTTTCCGGGTGCGTTGTGAATGACTCAGCATCCTCAGGTAGCAGCGAAAGCGGATCTTCGGATTCCATTACTGTTGCTTGCGGCGCAATGGAAGACCTCTGCCAAAAGTGGACAGAGACCTTCTCTCAACAGACTGGAATCAAGGCAACTTACGTTCGCCTTTCCTCCGGCGAGACCGTTGCTCGTCTGGACTCTGCGAAGGACAACCCAGAGTTTGATGTCTGGCATGGTGGTCCGGTTGACGGCTACGGTGCAGCTGCAGAAAAGGGCCTGATCGAGGCCTACGATTCGCC
The DNA here is from genome assembly GCA_916719935.1 of uncultured Actinomyces sp. Classification (GTDB taxonomy): domain Bacteria; phylum Actinomycetota; class Actinomycetes; order Actinomycetales; family Actinomycetaceae; genus Pauljensenia. The sequence goes on from CAKAPY010000021.1 coordinate 3,633, forward strand.
CACCGCTAAGGAAATCCCGGATAAGTACAAGGACCCGAAGCACTACTGGACCGGTGTGTACGTCGGTGTTCTGGGATTCTGCTCGAACCAGAAGGTCCTTGAAGAAAAGGGACTCCAGGTTCCTCAGTCTTGGGATGACCTTCTCAAGCCCGAACTCAAGGGCCAGATTTCCACGGCACACCCCTCGACCTCGGGAACTGCGTTCACGACACTGTGGACCCAGGTTGTTCTCCGCGGTAGCGAGGATGCCGGTCTCGACTACATGAAGAAGCTGCACGCAAATGTCCTGCAGTACACCAAGTCCGGTACTGCCCCCGGTCAGATCGCAGGACGCGGCGAGGTCGCAGTTGGCTTGGTCTTCTCTCACGACTGCGTCAAGTACCGCGATGAGGGCATGAAGGACCTCGTTGTTTCCTTCCCCAAGGAAGGTACCGGTTACGAGGTCGGTGGCGTCGCTTTGGTGAAGAACTCGAAGCACTCCGAGGCCGCCAAGAAGTACATCGACTGGGCAATCTCGGCTGACGCCCAGAACCTTGGCCAGACCGTTGGATCGAACCAGATTCCGACCAACCCGAACGCCAAGACCAACGACAAGATGGCCAAGCTCAATGAGATCAACCTGATCGATTACGACTTCGCAGCAGCAGCGGCCGCAAAGCCCGAGCTGACCAAGCGTTTCGATGAAGAGGTTGCCGCAAAGCCGCGCCAGTAGTGGTGCATAGGGAGGGGATGGTTCTTTCCATGTCCCTGTTCCATCCCCTCCCTCTTTCTTCGCGTGTCCACTGAAGGACGTGCGCATCAACAGGGACTTTTCCGCGTTACGCGGGTACTTGGAGAGATCGGATAGCCAATGTCAGTGGAGACAGTTGCGCCACCACGCACCCAAGGGGCGCAAACCCCGCAGGCGCAAGCCGTGGCCTCGGGAAAGAAAAAACGAACGAAGGTGCGACGCGACCCTGTGACGGTTGCGATCGTCGCGATCATTACAGCAGTTCTCTTCCTTCTGGTCTTGCTGCCGTTGGTCACGATCCTGGCGCGAGCCTTCTCAACTGATGGCCTGAAGGTTTTGACCTCTTTCGCCAGCTCGACAACGAACCGAACGATTGCACTGAACACGATCGTTCTGGGCCTGGTTGTTGGCTTGATCGGCACTCTTGCTGGTTTCTTCTTCGCCTACGTACAAGCGCGAGTCGATATCCCGGGTAAGAAGATCCTCCACCTGATCTGCATGATCCCGATCGTCTCGCCGCCTTTCGCTGTGGCAACATCGGTGATCACCCTGTTCGGTCGTAACGGCTTGATCTCGACGCAGGTTCTGGGACAGCAGTGGAATATTTATGGCCTCTCAGGTCTGACCCTGGTTTTGTCTCTTTCCTTCTTCCCCGTCGCATACATGAATATGCTCGGAATGCTCAAGAATCTTGACCCGGCGATGGAAGAGGCCGCCGCTTCCTTGGGTGCGTCATCGTGGACAATTTTCCGTACCGTCACGCTTCCGATGCTCGTCCCCGGTTTTGCCGCTTCCTTCCTTCTTCTTTTCGTCGAGGCCATTGCTGACCTGGCGAACCCGCTGGTCATCGGCGGCGACTTCACCGTTCTGGCCTCGCGCGCATACATCGCCGTTAACGGCGAATACAACACGGCTGCGGGCTCGGCATACTCATTGATCCTTCTGGTTCCTGCGCTACTCGTCTTCCTTCTACAGCGCTACTGGTCAGGACGCTCCTCAACGGTTACCGTGACGGGCAAGCCGACCGGCAAGGTCCGTATGGTTCGCTCAATGAAGGCGCGCATCCCACTGGGAATTGCAACCTTGCTGCTGGCAGCTTTTGTTGTCACTATCTACGCAACGGTTATTGTCGGAGCATTCGTCTCGATTTTGGGCGTGGACAACACCTTCACTCTGAAGAACTTCAAGTACGTGCTCTCGGGCATCGGCAATGATGCCATCATCGACACGACAATCTTGGCTTTGATCGCAACGCCCATCGCTGGCATCTTGGGCATGGTTGTTGCATGGCTGGTGGTCGTGCGTCTCAAGGCCTCGGCCGGCTTCATGGACTTCCTGGGCATGCTCGGCCTGTCTGTTCCCGGTACGGTTCTGGGTATTGGTTACCTCATCACCTATAACAAGCCGATCATTGTCGGCGGAAAACTGATGCTGATGCCCGCGCTCGCGGGTGGTTCTGCGGTGTTTGGTGGTGCCCTGGCGATCATTATGGTTTACGTTGCGCGTTCGATGCCCTCGGGCCAACGTTCCGGTATTGCTTCTCTCCACCAGGTCGACCATTCGATTGACGAGGCCTCGACCTCCTTGGGTGCATCGGGCTTGCATACCTTTATGAAGGTGACGCTTCCTCTGATTCGTCCGGCATTCATCGCTGGCTTGACCTACGCATTCGCGCGGTCCATGACGACGTTGTCGCCGATCATTTTCATCACGACTCCTAAGACGAAGATCATGACCTCTCAGATTCTTGCTGAGGTTGATGCGGGCCGTTTCGGTAACGCTTTTGCCTTCTGCACGATTTTGATCATCATCGTGATGGCTGTTATCGGCCTAACAAATGTTCTTGTTCGAGATAAATCTGTCACCGCCACCAATGGCGCGGGCATGTAATTGTTGACAAAGGAAAGACCCATGTCGAATACGAATGATACAAATGCTCCCGGCCGCCTGTCCCTGGTGGAGCTGACCAAGACCTTCTCGAACACCGCTTCCGAGGTCACCGCGGTTGATCACATCAACCTGGATATTCACCCCGGTGAATTCATCACCCTTCTGGGACCCTCGGGCTGTGGCAAGACCACGACCCTGCGTATGATCGCGGGCTTCGAAGATGCGACTTCGGGCCAGGTTATGCTCGATGGCGAAAACATGGTGGTTGTTCCTCCGAACAAGCGCCCCATGTCCATGGTGTTCCAGTCCTACGCATTGTTCCCTCACCTGAGCGTGCGTGAGAACGTGGCATACGGCCTTCATCTGCGTAAGAAGAGCGCAACGGAAATCAAGGAAGAGGTTGATATTGCACTTGCGGCAATGAACCTCACCGCGATGGCAGATCGCGCTCCTTCCCAACTTTCCGGCGGCCAGCAGCAGCGTGTTGCACTGGCCCGAGCGATGGTCGTGCGCCCGAAGGTTCTGCTCTTCGATGAGCCTTTGTCGAACTTGGACGCAAAGCTTCGCGTGAAGATGCGCGTGGAGATTCGTCGGATGCAAAAGCGTCTGGGGATTTCCTCCGTGTACGTGACGCACGATCAGTCCGAAGCAATGGCAATGTCCGACCGCATTGTCGTGATGAATGCAGGACGAATCGAACAGGTGGATACCCCCGAAGAGATCTACCTGCACCCGGCCAGCGTTTTTGTTGCTGACTTCGTTGGTCGCGCGAACTTTGTTCCCGCAAAAGCCACTGAGGTCGGCGAGGACGGCAAGGTTCAGATTGAGGCTTTGGGCCAGCAGCTCAATGTCCACGCATCCCAGAGCGCAAAGGAAGCCGTTCGCTCGGGCGATGAGCTGGTTGTTCTGGTTCGTCCCGAATCCATGCGTATCGCTGCAACCGATGAAAAGCCTGCGGCGCTGACCGGTTCGCTGGGCCAAGTTGTCACCTCGATCTTCTACGGCGAAACCGTTGAGTACGAGATCGAAACCGAGTTTGGCTCGCTGGTGTGTGTGGTTTCTGACCCGCGCGCAGAGGACCTTCTTGAAGAAGGCCAGTATGTGCGTCTCGGAATCGAGGCCGAAAAGGCGTGGCTCTTGCCTTCTGGCCAGCTGGCCTCCTGAACTGCTGGAGGCAATCGTCTGAATGCAGGCGGGGGCGCTGTAGAGGCGTTCATACAATGAAATAACGGCACGGCCCGGGGCCGGGTGAGGGGAGTGATTATCCCTCACCCGGCCCCGGCCTCGTCAATAATTAGATGAATCGGCTACCCTTTAGACGTGGCCATTGAGTTTTCTGAAGAGATCCAGTCCTTGCGTACGACGATGGAAAATATTTCCGCCGTTGTACAGCCCGAGCGTCTTCGCGCTCAAATTGCAGAGCTGTCGCAGAAGGCAGCTGCTCCTGACCTGTGGGATGACCCCGCGCATGCTCAGGAAGTGACTTCACAGCTCTCGCACCGCCAGAGCGAGCTCGATCGTGTTCTGGCAATGGAAGAACGCATTGACGACCTCGAGGCAATTGTCGACATGGCCCGTGAGACCGCTGAGAGCGATCCTGCGGACGCGGAAGATATTTTTGCCGAGGCCGAATCTGATCTTGCCTCATTAAAGGACGACATGTCCGCCCTTGAGATCCGCACTCTTCTTGACGGTGAATACGACGAGCGCAACGCGGTCATCACCATCCGAAGCGGCGCTGGCGGCGTGGATGCTGCAGATTTCGCTGAGATCCTGCTGCGCATGTACTTGCGCTGGGCAGAGCGCCACGGGTATCCGACGAAGGTTATGGATACGTCCTATGCAGAAGAAGCTGGCTTGAAGTCCGCAACCTTTGAGGTCCAAGCTCCTTACGCCTATGGCACTCTTTCGGTCGAGGCCGGCACCCACCGCCTCGTGCGTATCAGCCCCTTTGATAACCAGGGACGTCGTCAGACTTCTTTTGCTGCTGTTGAGGTCATTCCTCTGATCGAGTCGACGGACCACATCGAGATTCCCGAGTCCGAGCTGAAGGTCGATGTCTTCCGTTCCTCCGGTCCTGGTGGTCAGTCGGTGAATACGACGGACTCCGCCGTTCGAATGACTCACATTCCGACGGGTATTGTCGTTTCGATGCAGGATGAAAAATCGCAGATTCAAAACCGCGCGGCCGCTCTTCGAGTTCTGCAATCTCGCCTTCTTGTGCTGCGCCACGAGGAAGAACAAGCGAAGAAGAAGGAACTCGCGGGTGATGTGAAGGCCTCGTGGGGTGACCAGATGCGCTCCTACGTCTTGCAGCCCTACCAGATGGTGAAGGACCTGCGTACCGAATACGAATCCGGCAATCCTCAGAACGTCTTCGATGGTGATATCGACGGCTTTATCAACGCCGGAATTCGTTGGCGTAAGAACCAACAGAATCAAGACTGATGCGAAAAGCCCGGGCCTAGCCCGGGTTTTTGCGCGTGTCGCCTAAGTTTTGAGGCCCGAGCTGCATAGGGTAAAAGGGACCATAACCCCAATCAGAGACGGCTCATGATTCGATTTGATCACGTCACCATGGTGTATCAGCCTGGTGCGCGTCCGGCATTAGATGATGTTTCCCTTGAAGTGAAGCGCGGAGAGTTCGTCTTCCTCGTGGGAAAGTCCGGTTCCGGTAAGTCCACTTTCCTTCAGCTCACCATGAGGGAAATTCGTGCGACGTCAGGAAAGGTGTGGGTCCTTGGCCATGACGTGGGTAAACTCTCGCGTTGGTCGGTTCCTAAGCTGCGACGCCAGGTCGGGACCGTGTTCCAGGACTTCCGTTTGCTGCCTTCAAAGACCGTGTATGAGAACGTTGCTCTGGCGATGGAGGTCATTGGTAAGCCTCGCCATGCCATTGAAACCCAGGTTCCCGATGTTCTGGAACTGGTCGGTTTGGCAGGTAAAGAAAAGCGTCTTCCCCATGAGCTTTCCGGCGGTGAAGAACAGCGTGTGGCAATTGCGCGCGCGATGGTGAACCGTCCCGAGTTGCTTCTTGCAGATGAGCCGACCGGTAACTTGGACCCAGATACCTCGCTTGGAATTATGCGTTTGCTGGATCGTATTAACCGCAATGGGACCACGGTTGTTATGGCAACGCACGACGCCGCAATCGTGAACCAGATGCGTATGCGCGTCATTGAATTGCACGATGGAACGGTTGCTCGCGATCAGAACAGCGGCGTGTATGGGGCGGTGAAGTAATGAAGTTACGTTTTATTCTTTCGGAAGTTGGCAAGGGCCTGTCGCGAAACCGCGCGATGTCTGTCGCCGTGGTGATCGTGACCTTTGTGTCCCTGCTATTTGTGGGTATCGCAGGCCTTTCGCAGATGCAGGTCTCGCGAATGAAGAGCCAGTGGTACGACAAGATCGAAGTATCGATCTACATGTGTGCCAACAACGACCAGACTCCGAGCTGTAATAACCAAGAGGCAACTGAAACACAGATTGCGGCGGTCCGCGATAAGCTCCGTTCTGCAGAGCTGGCTCCCTACGTGAAGGACGTCTACGAAGAATCGAAGGCTGAGGCTTTCAAGAATTTCGTGAAGATTTACGGTAATTCTCCGCTGGGGCAGTGGACGACCGAGGACATGATGCAGGTTTCTTTCCGCGTCAAGCTGGTCAATCCCGAGCAATTCAGCATTATTCGCGACGAATTCACCGGTTCAGTTGGTGTATCCGTTGTGAAGGATCAGCGTGAGATTGTTGAGCCCCTGTTCCAGGTTTTGGGTAAGGCCCGAGGCCTGTCGCTGGGCTTGGCGGGCGTGATGATCGTCGCTGCGGTCTTGCTCATTACGACCACCATTCGCTTGTCCGCGATGAGTCGTGAACGCGAAACCTCCATCATGCGACTGGTTGGTGCCTCGAATCTGTTTATTCAAGCTCCCTTCATGATTGAGGGCGCGATCGCTGCGGTGGTTGGTGCTCTCTTGGCAGTGGGAACGCTGTTCGTCGGTGTTCACGTCCTGGTCAATCAGTGGCTTGCGCAGGCCTTCCGTTGGACGAACTTTATTGGCATGCGTGAGGTGTGGATCATGTCGCCGATCCTCATCATTGCTGCGGTGCTCCTTGCGCTGTCGGCATCCGCATTCTCACTCGCGAAGTACACGAAGATCTGATCCTATGGCAAAGACGCGTTCTCACGGTTTTTCAACGGGACTTACCAGTGCGGTTGCGCTGCTTGTTGTTGCAGCGCCCCTCGCTCTGGTACCACCCGCTTTTGCGGACGAAGATCGTGATCGCGTTGCTCAGGCTCAGCGCGAGTCCGCGCAGCACGTGCAAGAGCTTCGCAACAACCTTGAGGGTTTGGATGCTTCGCTCGCCCAGGTTTACTTAGACCTTGAAACTGCGAATGCGCAGATCCCCGTTGCACAGGCTGAGCTTGACACAGCTAATGAACGCTACGAGGGTGCCAAGCGCGAGCATGACGTTGCACAGGCACAACTGGATGCGGCTCAGGCCGAGGTTGCTCGTCTCAACACTGCGATGGAGAAAGCACGCAAACAGCAAGAGGAATCTCAAAAAGCTGTGGGCGCATTGGCGCGCGAGATGTATCAGTCTGGGGGAGTGAGCTCGCCCCTTCTGATCGCGCTGTCGTCTTCGGGAACCGAGGAAATTGCTGATCGTGCAGCCGCGGCGGATGCGATGACACGCGCTCAAGATAGTGCGCTCAGTCAAGCAATGGATATGCAGGCAGCGACGCGTAACCAGCAGAGCAGGCAAGACGCCGTGACCTCGCGAATCTCCTCTCTAGAGGAGAAAGCACGTAAGGCCTCGGAAGAAGCAGAAAGTGCAAAGAACACTGCGGAAACGAAACTGCGCGAACTTGACGAACTTAAGAAGACCTCGGAAGAAAAGCGCGCCCAGTGGGATGCGCAGAAGGCTCAGGCTGAAGAGCAACTTGGTCAGTGGCAGCGCGAATACCAAGATGCGACCTCGAAGCTCGCTGCGATCGATGAAGAGAACCGCCGCCAGAATAGGCGCTATACCTCCTCCTCGAACTTCTCCAGCCCGCTCCCCGTTCCTTTGGTTGTGACCTCACCATTCGGATGGCGAGTCCACCCTGTCCTTGGGATCTCTCGCTATCACAATGGAACAGACTTTGCGGCAAACTGTGGTACTGAAATTTATCCGGTTGCCGAAGGCGTTGTCACCGCTGTGACCGTTGAAACCGCTGGCGGAAACGTTGTCTACGTGAACCACGGGATGATGAATGGCGCGTCCATGTCGACTGCGTATGTTCATATGCAGTCCACCAATGTCTATGTTGGTCAGCACGTTGGGCGCGATACGGTGTTGGGATGGGTCGGCGCTACCGGATACGCCACTGGCTGCCACTTGCACCTGTCCGTTATGCGCAACGGTGCTGATGTTGAACCTCTGGATTACTTGTAGGACAATAGTTCTCCTGTAATTTCTCACTGAGGGGGTGCTTATGCCGAAGGAATGGAAGAAACCAAAGCCTACCGAATCCGAGAAGCGTAAGGCTGCCTCGGACGCAAAGAAAACTATCGCTCGCAATAAGAAGGCTCGCCACGACTATCTCATTGAAGATACGTGGGAGGCCGGCATGGTGCTTTCGGGGACCGAAGTCAAAGCCCTCCGAATGGGACGTGCCTCGCTTGTCGACGCCTGGGTAGAGATTAAGAACGGCGAGGCCTGGCTATACGGGGCGAATATCCCCATGTATGCGCAGGGTTCGTGGACTAACCACGCGCCGACGCGAAAGAGGAAGCTTCTGCTGCATAGCAGTCAGATTTCCACTTTGGCCGATAAGTCTTCTGCCAAGGGATACACCATCGTTCCCCTTGAGCTGTACTTCATCGGCGGCCGTGCAAAGGTAGAGATTGCCCTTGCTCGCGGTAAACAAGAGTGGGATAAACGTCAGGCCCTGCGCGAAAAACAGGACCA
>CAKAPY010000022.1 GCA_916719935.1 uncultured Actinomyces sp.
GTGTTCGAGTACCAGGTCGGGATGACGGGCATGTCCTCGAAGAGCAGCTCTTCGGCCTTGTACTGAAGGTCGAGCGCCTCGGTAGGCGAAGCGGACAGCGAGTCGCTCAGGTACTTGTCATACTGACTGCTCTTCCAACCGGAGTAGTTGGAGTTAGCGTTCGACGAGTAGGTCGGGAAGAGGAAGTTGTAGAGCGAGGGGTAGTCACCCTGCCAGCCCTGACGGAACGCACCCTTGGTGGTGCCGGCCTTCATATCGCCAAGCAGCGACTTGAAGTCTGCGTAGGCATCGCCTTCAGCCTCAATACCCAAGGTGTTCTTGATGGAGTTGCAGGTTGCGTCAACCCACTGCTGGTGGCCACCATCAGAGTTGTAGGAGATGAGGAACTTGCCGCTCCACGGAGAGATGGCGTTAGCCTGCTCCCACAGTTCCTTAGCCTTCTCGGGGTTGTAGTTCAGAACCTCAGAACCCTTCAGGCCTTCCTTATAACCTTCAATCGCGGGGGAAGTGAAGTCCTTGGCGGGGGTACGGGTGCCAGCGAAGACCGTCTTGACGATCGAGTCACGATCGATCGACATTGAGATGGCCTTACGACGCAGCTTGCCTTCTTCACCGGAGAAGTGCTCCAAGCGCTCAGGAATAGTGATGTACTGGATGACGGCCGCGGGCTGGTTAGCAGTACGTCCGGACAGTTCCTGCTGGTAGCTGGAGAAGACCGAGGACGGCACGCCATCGAGGACATCGAGGTTATCGGAGCTCAGGTCGGCGTAAGCAGCATCGAGAGACTGGTAGAAGACAATGCGAAGGCCGTTATTCTTCGCGGCACGAGGACCGGAGTAGTTGGGGTTCACGGCCAGATCGATCTGCTTGGAGTGCTGCCAAGCATTCTCGCCGTTGGGCATGTAGGGGCCGTTACCCACGGGGTGCTCGCCACCCTTCTTCGGGTCTGCCAGAGTCGAATCGGGAAGCGGAGAGTAGGCGGTGTAGCCCAGGCGCTTCATGTAGTCCGACTCAGGGCCCTTCAGCTTGACGACGAAGGTGTAGTCGTCAATGATCTGCAGGCCACCTTCCATGTCGCCAGCACCGTCATCGTCGGTGCCAATAACATCAGCGAAGAAGCTTGCGGAACCCAGGTTCTCCTTCGTGGCCATCTTCCATGCCTCGACGAAGTTCTTTGCTAGAACCGGAGTACCGTCGGAGAACTTGCCATCACGACGCAGCTTGATGGTCCACTCGGTGTTGTCGGCATTGGGAGTAATGGACTCCGCAGCATCCAGCTGAGTTGAACCGTCGGCCGCGTAGTATGCGGGGGACGAGAAGATGCTGGAGACAATGCGGCCACCGCCGGTCTCATTGGTGTTAGCCGGGATCAGCGGGTTCTGCGGCTCAGAACCGTTAACGGTAACAATGTTGTCCGAAGAACCACCATTGGAACCGGTGCTGCCAGAAGAGCATGCGGTCAGTGCCAGACCAAGGACGGTGGGCACTGCCAGCCAAGACCTCTTAAGATTCATGAGATTCCTCCTGTAGGAGTGCTATTCAGTCATAAGTGCTGATGTCTCGGAAGCATAGCCCACTTTTTTCTCGAAACCTTCACATGTCCATGATGTAAACATTACATTTCGGTTACGATTACAAAGATTTGGTAAAGAGATATCTGTTAACACGCTCTCAAATTTGTCAACCTATGCCGGATATCACATCGTGATAGATTTTGCTTCCTCGTCAACCATTCATACCCGGTCCGATCAGGCTTATTGCCTTGTCAACAGCCCCCTAAAAGGCGCGAAATTCAAGCTAAAGGTACGAACTAAGCACTGCCGATACGAAGCGAAACAGACTAATCTAAACAGTGCAGGACTCGCCGCCTCGAGGACTGAAGCCGGATATTTGGCTAGCTTCAGCGATCCAAATATCCGGTTAGACGTTGCGGGTCGGGCGGTTGTGGCACCAGAGCCGCAGCCGCTCGGCCTAGCCTAAATCCATCCTCACCATACAAACGAGGTATTTGGTTGGGGATTTTTTCCAGTTCTCCCGAGGAAATTGGATCAAGAGTGCCGTGTGCCATCAGCTGTTCGAGCTGTGACAGTGAGCGAATTGCAATCAGCGCGACATTCTCCGGAAACTCGCGCGCGAATTCCGCATAGATTTCGGGATCATGCTGCCCATCATCACCGACTAAAATCCACTGAATATTTGGGAAAGTACGCGCAAGGCGCCGCAATTCGCGTTTCTTATGTTCAACTCCCGAACGGAACCATCCCGTATTAGATGGACCAAAATCCGTCATCAAGAAGGCACCCATAGGAAAGTCCGTTCGGCGCAAGAACTCTCGCAAGCCGGGGACTAGGTTCCACGGACCAGTCGACAGATACATGACCGGCAAGGCATTTGCCTGCCCTCCATGCCCAAGCGAAGAAGCCTCCTTGTGTTCAGCCCGCTTCTCCTGAACCGAAGGATAGAGGTTGAAACGAGCTACTCGCCGCAAGAACCCCGCCATCCCGGGCACCGCCTCGCGATCAGAAACTCTCTCCATCAGTGCGTGCTTTGCCGCAGTCAACAAACGCGGAATCATCGAGACAATGATCGTGTCATCAATATCTGAAACGACACCGTAGCGTTCATCGTCACCGATCACTCGTAACGGAACATCAACAGATTTTGCCGCACGGATTCGACCAAGGACACGGCCGTCTTCTGCCCTACCGACCCACAAAAGAGACTCTCCCGCAGCAGTGCCCCCTTCAACAGCAGAAGAGGGATACAGACGATCTCCTTCGCGAACACCCATTCGCTGAACATCCACGGCATTCAGAGGCTGAATCGAGGCGATCTGCCATCCCGGTTCCAAACCGTGCCCTTCAAGCTCAATATCGATGTATCCACCACCATCGGTGAAGACGACCTTCTGGGCTTGACCACAGGTCACCAGAACCGGTTGAAAAGGAACCTGAGCATCAAAAAACTGACGCCATCCTCGCCGCTGGGTCAACCACGAGCGCTCCCCCACTCGATCTTCCATGACGACGCGAGCCAGAACACGCGCACGAGTTTGCGAGGCATAGCCTCCGAAGCCGACAACACCCGGGTAGAAGCCCGCCCATCCCAGCACTCGGGCAAGCCCCGTCGACGTGGCCTCGTCAAGGCGAGAGGCAACGGAAAGCGCAAGGGAGGGAAGGCTCTTTCGGGCAAACACCAATTTCAGTCCTCATTCAGAAGATCGCGCTGATGCTGCGCTTCTTCCACAGCAGACTTCTCCATGGAACGCCTCAAAGGCGGAAGACCAACGAGCATGATGAGAACCATGACCCACGCAAAGATTGCAATCATCACGTAGGCGCCGCCCGAACCATAACGGTCGACAGCGGGACCCGAGGCAGAAGATCCCAGCGAAACACCCAGGTTAATGGCAGTACTCAACCATGCCAGGCCTTCGGTCTGACGATGTCTGGGAACAGATTTGGCGACCATCATGTTGACGTTCGTCATGGTAGGGGCACAGGCAATACCGCTGATCAACATGATGACGGCCAAGGCAATGATCGTATGCGCCAGCAGATAGGCGGTCATACCAATTGCCAAGGCGACAACGCCGATCGCAAAGAGCTGCCACAGGGGACGTCGCCAACTCCGCGCACCGTAGATCAGTGCGGAGATAAACGAGCCAAGCGAGAACATTGCAAGCAGAACACCCGAAAGAGCGGGAACCCCAAGCTCCTTGGTGAAAGCAACAACAGCAATGTCATTTGCACCGAATTGTGCGCCCATTCCCGTGTAAGTCAACATGAGGACGATCATCGCGGGAAGAAGAAGCAGGGATCGTTCGCGTGCGGGTGCCGAGGCCGTTGCGCCCTTAGCATCCGATGCCGCGTCCTTTGAGCCCTCAGTTCCGTCGCTAGCTACCTGAGCGGCGCGACCGGCCTTCCCCAATGGAAGGGGTTCCGAAGAACGCTGGGATAAGAAGAGCACCGCACCGACAGAAAGGAAAACAATGGAGACCGCAACACCGGTCGTCGGGTGCACAACCGTTCCCAAAACCGTCGCAACGACAGGCCCTACGATGTAGACGAATTCGTCGACAGCGGCCTCGAGAGCAAATGCGCTATTGAGCTGTGACACCGTGTCGGTAGTGCGGATCCATCGAGCTCGGACTAATGCACCCGGAGACCCCCAGGTCGCACCAGCAACTCCGGACGAAACGAACAAGATCGACGGCGAGGCCATTTGAAGAGTCGCCACGAGCAACACGATGGTCGCGACTGCCGACACCGCAAAAACCGGCCCCATGACTTTGAGCTGTCCGTAGCGGTCGACTAGGCGTGCCCACATCGGCGCGCTTACTGCCAAAGCGATGATATTGATCGCCGCCACCGCACCCGCAAGGGTGTAGTTTCCATAAGCTGCCTGGATCGACAGGATGATCGAGATCGGCATGATGGACATGGGTAGGCGCAAAATGAAGCCGGCGGCTGAAAAACGCCATGCCTGGTTCAGACGAAGAATTTCCCCATAGGTCGACAGCACTGTGCCAGTTTATGCGCTCTTAGGGGCCTTTGGCACTCCCCACGCTTATGGTGCCGCGCACCCCGTAAAAGTGGGTTAGTTCGTCACTTCAATCTTTCCGTGAGCTCCGGCCTCGGCAAGGCTCATGATGTGGTTCACAAAGGTGTAGGTACCCGGCTCCTTAAAGGAAAGCTCCACAAAACCACCCTGCGCGGGAAGCATGGGGAAGGTCTGAGATCCTCCTCCCCCACGGCTAATGGCATTGCCGCCGTCAATGAGCGTGTAGCCACCTTCATCCCAGACGGTATCGAATTGACCACCGACGATGTGGAAGGACATGGCGGTATTTGGGCCCGAATCCATCAGCCAGATACGCACGCGCTGACCGACCTTCACTTTGAGGGGGTGCGCGTCGTACTGGAAGGGGCGGCCGTTGAATGCCTGCAGGTCAGGCATCATCGAGGCGATCTTCGTTGCGTTCGCAGTACCGCCGTTGTCCCCCAAGTACAGTTCGGTTGCAACCATCGCGTACTCGTGGTCCACTGGGCGCAGATCAGTGGGGTCAATAATCACCGCACCGGTCATGCCGTTAGTAATGTGCATAGACATGGGGTGCGTCGAGCAGTGATACATCCAGATACCGGCTGCCTTCGCTGTGAAGGTGTATTCCAGTGTTTGCCCCGGATCGATGGTCTTCATGGCCTCATCCGGTGCAATATCGCCCGCGTGGAAGTCCAGAGAGTGCCCCATGGTCCCTTCGTTTTTGAGGGTGATGTGGAAGGTGTCGCCAATCTTTCCACGCAGGGTGGGTGCGGGAGTGTTCCCGTTGAAAGTCCAGATCGTCCGGCTGACATCGTCGCTCAGGTTCTGCACGATATCGTCGCGTGCAACCAGGGTGTAGTAGTGGTCTTTTTCTTCCGAGGCCGGTGCAACTTCAGCGGGATAGGGATCGACTTTCGCCGCATAGGCTCGCAGTTGGTCTGCAGTTGGGATTCCCGTCCCCGTTGCAACCTCGTGGTTGTGGGAGGCGCCGCCAGAGTGCGAGCCCGCAGAGGCAGAGCCTCCCGGTGCTCCATCGGCAACAATGCTGAGCGTCATCCCCATCTCACGGTGTCCTGGCAGTGAGCACCAACCCTCGGTATCGGCAGTGATGACCCCGGCGTCCAGTTCCGCGCTTGCACCGGGGGCCAGAGACCCGGTCGTTTGCCCATTGGCCAGAACCAGATCGTGGCGTTGCTCCGCGGTGTTTGTGAAAGTGATGTGCAGGCGATTTCCCGCAGGAACGTGGATAACAGAGGGAGTGAAGGACATCCCTTGGACGCCGATTTCCACGTGGGTGGTTTCGCCGGTTTCTTTCACCTGATTTGACGAGGCCACGCTTGAGGTATTCCCCGCCGCTGAGTTTTGCGTTGCGGTACTTCCGCCAGCTAGGACACTGGCAAGAACCAGTGCGACAACAGCGCCAAGGCCAGTGAAGACCATTGCTGCCCGCGAGGGTCCGGTGGTTTCTTCGCTCATTGAGCCTTCCTACTTTCACTCATCTCTTTGATGCGTTCTCGACGCGCTCGTGCTTGATCTTTTCCCGCGCGCGCAAACAACACGATGTCAATTGCGAAGGTCATAATCACGACCAGCCAGAGCGCGTATCGAAGAGTAGTAACCGCTGTGCTTGTGGCAGCCCAGAAAAGCGCGACTTGAAGGAGCAGGGCTCCATTTCTCAGCGCCACGCGCAACGCGAACTGCCAGTCAAGAATCGCGATACCAATTCTGACAACAGACGGACCGCCTCCGATGACAACTGGCATCAGATAGCTCAGTGCCCCCTCAAAAAGCTGGGCAAAACCACCCGCTCCAATAATCGGAAGCCACATCATGGTCAGTACCCGTATCTGGCTCGGAGTACCGACAAATAGTGCCATGATTCCCAAGAAAAGAATGCCAAGGGCAATCCATCCCAATCCGATCAGGAATGACCATGCGGAATACTCTTGAGGTTTCTTTGCTGCTAAAACACGCGCATAGGGGATAAGAATTCCCATAATCCCGCAGGATGCCGCACCTAAAATTCCGGCACCGACCAGGGGCATCACTCCTAAGAGAGCTCCACATACCGCGATCAGCAAACTGACACACCAGGGCGGAAGAACTTTAATACCCCAAGAAACTGCATCGGGAGACATCCGCGTACGCAAGATTGTTGGCCCCAAGGTAATCGCAGTGCCGCCGATGCTTAATCCCAACCAACCACCAACGCCGCTGAGTGCATGCGCGAAGGTCAGACGATCGCGCATCGCCAGGAAGGCCTCGGGAATGGAAGAAGAAAACATTGTGGTGGTGACGAAACCAGCAAGAAGTGCGGTGAGTACAAAGAAAGCTGCGGCACACACGTAGTAGCGCACGACAATGACAAAGCGTGAGGCCAAACGCTCGCGAAGAACCGACAGCATCGCGGCTCCATGCCAGGCAGCAATTGCAGCAATGCCCGTTGCCGCAACGACAGTTCCGATGAACCAACCAAGCCACATCGAGATGAAAAGCAAAGCGAAACATGCATTGAAGCCCAATATCCGACGCAGGTTGTCCGAGTGGGCTCTGCGATCATCGGCTGCCAGACGCGCAAGGGAGCGGGCAAAAAACCATGACCATTGGAAAATTCCATTGCTTAAGACGCCTAATGTCACCAAGTGGATCATGGTCCACAGAGGCTGCGGCATGTGGCGGTGAAGGAAGAGGGTTACCACTGCCATGAGAACCGCGATGATCATCCACGTGGTTCCCAAGCGATCGATGCGCATTCGGGAGGGGCGTCCGCGTCCCGGGGCGCCGGTGAGAGCGCCTGCCGGTCCCGCACCGATACTCAGTCCCGCCCCAGAAGAAGAAATCTCAGGCATGGGTGACCCGCCCACGTCGTGCGTTCACAATTGTCACGCTCGCAGTCGTAATGACGAAGAGGAGGAACGCGCACACTCCCAGCGCTCCGCCAAAACGCCAGGGAAGTGCGGCCTCGCGCGCGCCAGACAGGAAACGAATCAGCAAGCTCAGGTGGAAAAGAGCCAGAGGGACCCACATCGAGAAGTGGTAGGGAACCTCGCGACGAATGACCGAGGGGATGATGACGGGCGCATGCGCGATGACCATGGAGACGGCGAAGCCAACGGTCAGGGCATGAACACTCGCATCGTAGCCGTAGCCGGAAAAACTTGGGGGCGCGGTGATCCAAAGGACAGCGGGAAGCAGTGCCCACCCATATCCCGCGAGCATCGCAACTGCTGCAAGACGCGGGATTCCGGGAATATTGATGGTTTTGAGAGCGACGTCGTTATATCCCATATCGATCGCAAGGGCCGCAAGGGAGATCCCCAGAAGCGGGTAGGCAACAAGGGGAACAATGAGCGTGAGCGCAAGCGAGATGAACAGAGCAGCGACCCAGACCAGGATTCGTTTCTCGGTTGTTTCACTGAAGGCAAGGCGTGCCAGTTCAAGGCGCTCACCGATGATCGTCAGAACCAAGAAGAATAGCCACCAGGGCATAATGAGAGCGACTTCCAGGCCTCGCATCCACAAGAGGATCCCACACAGGCCAACGCAGGCAGCAATCAGCTGGATGAGGACTGCGTAGGAGGCCTGACGTTTCCTCCACACGTGCCGATAGATCATGACCAGGGTGATCATGGAGATCGTCCACAGCACCGCTGGGAGCATCCGTTGGGATTGATATCCGGGAAGGACGCGGCTCAGGTAAGCCGGAAGCGGCAATGTGGCAATGAAATTGGCAACCGCAGGGCTTTGAGAGATGACGATGGCGGCAATTCCCGCGAGCGCCGAGGCGGCCGGGGCAAGGTAGGCCCATCGAGAGTTCAGCGCTACCGCACGTTCTAAACAGATCGCTGTTCCCAGGAAGCCGTAGACCATGAGGATTCCGTGGATTGCACCCAAATCAGTGGAGCCCACAGGAGCAAGAGCACCCAAGCGAACAAGAGCTGCGTCAAGTCCCGCAAGAAGTCCAACTGCCGCACCCATGAGGAGGATCATCCGGCGCCAGGGAAAAGGCGGGCGTGCAGAGGTTAAGGTATCCGCACCTTCGCGCGTTCTTTCCGCCATTTTTACCGGACCTCTCCTGCTTTAATGAGACCCTTTAAAGGTACCGGTCAGGAGGCTCTTTTTCCACCAAAGCAATTCACCTAGAAGGTGAATAACAGTGGGGTGCAGCGCCGCAATGCGACCCCGCACCCCTCACAAAGGTTATGAACGCGAACTCAGCCCTTCAAGGCCTCGCTCACCAATTGCTTCGCCGCTTCTTGAACCTGAGCAAGGTGCTCGGCCCCACGGAAGGACTCGGCATAGATCTTGTAGACGTCCTCGGTGCCAGACGGACGGGCAGCGAACCACGCAACATCGGTTGTGACCTTCAGGCCGCCGATCGCGGCATCGTTACCCGGAGCGCGCACGAGCTTTGCGGTGATGGGGTCACCGGCCAGTTCGCTTGCGGAAACATCCTCGGGCGACAAAGCGGCAAGCTTTGCCTTTTCTTCACGGTTCGCGGGCGCATCGATTCGCGCATAGGCCGAGGCCCCGAAGCGTTCGACCTGCTCTTCGTGCAGCTGCGAGGGGGTCTTTCCGGTGACAGCCAGAATCTCAGAGGCGAGCAGCGCCAAGATGATTCCATCCTTATCGGTGGACCACACGGTGCCGTCCTTGCGAAGGAAGGAGGCTCCTGCGCTTTCCTCGCCGCCGAAACCGAGCTCAGCGCTGACCAAACCGGAAACGAAGTACTTGAAGCCGACGGGGACCTCAACGAGCTTTCGCCCAATGGAATCAGCAATGCGGTCGATAAGCGCTGAAGACACCAGGGTCTTACCGACAGCAGCGTTTGCGGGCCAGTTCGGGCGATGCGTGAAGAGGTACTCGATCGCAACGGCCAGGTAGTGGTTCGGATTCATCAAACCGTCGGGTGTCACGATTCCGTGACGGTCCGAGTCGGCGTCATTTCCGGTCGCAATGTCGTAGGGAGTATTTCCGTTCTCATCCGGAGTCATTGCATCGCGAAGAGAAGCCATCGCATAGGGAGAGGAGCAATCCATGCGGATCTTTCCATCCCAGTCCAGTGTCATGAATGACCATGCGGGGTCAACCTTGGGGTTCACAACGGTCAGTTCCAAGCCATAACGCTCGGCGATCGCTCCCCAGTAGTCCACCGAAGCGCCACCGAGGGGATCGGCGCCAATGCGCACGCCGGCCTCGCGAATCGCATCGATATCGATGACCTGGTCAAGCTGATCGACATAGTAGGCGAGGTAGTCGAAACGGTGGATGCTGGGGTGATCCAGCAGGTCCGAACCCAGCACGCGATCGACGCTGCGCCAGCCCTTTTCAAGGATTTCGTTTGCACGCTTGGCGATCCACGAGGTCGCATCGGAGTCCGCGGGACCACCGTGAGGCGGGTT
Organism: uncultured Actinomyces sp.; assembly: GCA_916719935.1. Lineage (GTDB taxonomy): Bacteria > Actinomycetota > Actinomycetes > Actinomycetales > Actinomycetaceae > Pauljensenia. Next base: position 9,948 of record CAKAPY010000022.1, read on the forward strand.
GTACTTGAAGCCGCCGTCACGAGGCGGGTTGTGGCTGGGGGTGACGACGATTCCGTCAGCCAGCCCTTCCCCAGTCGTACGCAGGTGCTTGGGAGCCCCATTTGCACCGAGAATCGCCACAGAAACCGCGGGGGTCGGAGTGTAGGAACCACGTGCGTCGATGCGAACATCAACCTTATTAGCGGCCAAGACTTCCAGGGCGGTGCGCCATGCGGGTTCGCTCAGCGCGTGGGTGTCACGACCGATGAAAAGCGGGCCGTTGAAACCCTGCTCGGCTCGGTAGTCAACAATCGCCTGGGTAATCGCAACGATGTGTGCTTCATTGAACTTGCCATCGAATGCGCTACCGCGGTGACCGGAGGTACCAAAAGACACCCGTTGATCAGGGTTTGAGGGATCCGGCTCAACGTCGTAATACGCAGAAATCAACGCATCAATATCAGTAAGGTCTTCGGGAAGGGCAACAGTGCCAGCTCTTTCATGCATGCTTTCAGTCTGCAATGTTTCCCTAAACCGTGCAAGGCATTTCACGATAAGGGACAGATCCTCTGCGCAAGCAGATTGGCCTACTCACACGCTTTACTCCCTTGCGTTAAACTCAATATGCATGTCGCCCCAGCAACGACGCGGCGCGACATGCATGGAAGACAAAGGAGAACCCCATGGGCTGGTTGGATTCGATCGAGCACAATCGCTGGCTGTCAGCACAACTTCAAGCATTGATCGCAGAAGCAAAAGTGAGTACGACGCCTTCGGGGTTTAGTGAAGGTCCAGACGGCGAGGAACCCAGCGAGCGCGATCAATTCACCCTCAGCGCTCGAATGCTCCACGCTTTTTCCTTGGGAACGCTTCTTGGCCTTCCCGGTTCACGACGCTATGCCGACCATGCGACTAAGACTCTTCGCCGCGTCATCCACGATCATCTTCAAAAGCTTCCCGAAGCGACTGCCACCGACGATCCGGAAACCATCAATTCCGATGAATACAAGGCTGAGGTGCGCAGCGGAGACATCGACTACCAGCTTGATAATGCACTGCTCATCAGTGCGAGCGCGGCTGCGACGGTTGCCAATCGCCCCAGCGCCCACGAGCTCCTCCTTGAGGCCCTCCACGAGCAAGAGCGCCGTTGGCTTGCCCCCAACGGACTGGTCTACGGAGCCATAGCCTCGGGAAGTACGCAGCACAAGGCGCCAATTATCTCCCTTGGAACCCTTGCTTCGACCGCCGAGGCGTACCTAGCAGCTGCCGAGGCAACCGCCGACCCCGTATGGATCGACCGTGCCGAAACCATCACCCGCACAGTCGTGCAGATGGGAAGCGAGGCCTCGTGGAGGGTGGGCGAATACATCGATATCGAGGAGCTCTCCCCCGTTCCCCAAAGCGAGGCCGATTGGTCGAAGAAATGGGAGCATTGGTCTGCAACTCCGGTGCTTGAAGGCGTGCAGATCGGCAGCTTGCTGCGCTGGTCCCGGCTGTGCATTCAGGTTCGCGCAGCCTTGAGGTCCCTGGGGCGTAAGAGCGATGACACGCTTCTCGAGGCCGGGCAAGACTTCTTCGAGCGAGCACGCGTTGATGGATGGCGTAAGAAGGGCTACGCGGGATTCGTGACCTCGGTGGGCTTTGAGCATCACGAGGCAGAAATTCTGGACGACCGACACTTCATGTGGGTCGCCTGCGAAGGCGTCTGCGCCGCGGTATCACTGGCACGAGCACTGCGCGATGACGGTGCCAGCGAAGGTGAAGTCGAGCACTACGAACACTGCTACCGCTCATGGTTGGATTTCATTAACGATGAGCTGATTGTCCAGCCTGGACAGTGGCTTCATGCCTTGTCCTTTGACAATGAGCGGATTGAAGAGTCGAGGCCCCGCAGTGGGGATATTGCCTGGGCAATTCAGTGCGTTTTGGTTGGCCGAGTGCCGATGTGGCCACCTTTTGCGTCCGCAATTTCCCGAGGCCTTTTGGACCATCCAGAAGAGGCGCCAGCTGACCGCCGTTCGTGGGTACCTTTCCGTCGCCACCACTGAGAAATAAAGGGATCGAGAGCATATTTGAGAAGACGAATGTGCGAATAGATCAAGATCCGCTATGATTGGCGGGTCTGGAGGGCTGACCGAGTGGCCGAAGGTGACGGTCTTGAAAACCGTTGTGTCAGCAATGGCACCAGGGGTTCGAATCCCTTGCCCTCCGCTGTACCGACAACAATAGGGTCGCAGCGCATTTCGCGTC
>CAKAPY010000023.1 GCA_916719935.1 uncultured Actinomyces sp.
AACCCCTTGATCAGACTAAAAATTTCAGTGAACTTCACTTGATGAAGCCAAGCTGCTTCACGGTGTTGTATTCGTCCTGCAGTGCAGCGATGTTGTGCTCGATACCTGCACGGGTTGAATCGGAGACCTCGAGGCCCTCAACAACCTTCCACTCGCCACCATCAGAGGTGACGGGGAAGCCGAAGCACAGACCTGCGGGAACACCGTAGTGCTGGCCATCGGACATGATTGCAGCGGTGGTGAACTCTCCGGCGGGGGTTCCCAGTACCCAATCGTGCATGTGATCGATTGCGGCATTTGCGGCAGATGCAGCAGAGGATGCACCGCGTGCCTCAATGATCGCCGCGCCGCGCTTGGCAACGGTCGGGCGGAAGTAATCTGCAAGCCACGCCTCGTCAACAAGCTCGCTTGCTGCCTTGCCTGCAACAGTCGCGTAGGACACGTCGGGGTACTGATCTGCGGAGTGGTTGCCCCACACGACCAGGTTCTTCACGTCGGCCACAGCAGCACCGGTCTTGTGTGCCAGCTGCGAGATTGCACGGTTGTGATCCAGACGCATCATTGCGGTGAAGCGCGATGCGGGAACGTCACCGGCTGCGTGAGCTGCGATGGTTGCGTTGGTGTTTGCGGGGTTGCCAACAACCAGAACGCGCACATCTTCAGCAGCGCCATCGTTGATGGCCTTGCCCTGAGGGCCGAAGATGCCGGCGTTGGCCTCGAGGAGGTCAGCGCGCTCCATGCCGGCACGGCGAGGCATTGCGCCAACCAGGAAGGCAGCGTTGGTGCCCTGGAATGCGGCCTTGGGATCATCGTAGATATCCACGCCTGCGAGCAGCGGGAATGCACAGTCATCAAGCTCCATTGCGGTGCCCTCAGCGGCCTTCACGCCCTGGGGGATCTCCAGCAGGTTGAGCTTAACGGGAGTATCCGGACCGAACACGGCTCCCGAAGCGATGCGGAAAAGAAGGGCGTAACCGATGTTTCCGGCTGCACCGGTGACGGTGACAATACGAGGTTCTGCCATTGTGGGCACTCCTTCAGTTATTTCGTGCGGCTATCCTTCGCCGCAACGACCTGATGATCGTTACTCCTCAAGCCTATTGCCTCAAAGGACTAATTCGCGGTGTCAGCAGTCCCAAGTAGGACAGGAATCCACCATTTCTCCCTATGATCTCCATCACAGAGAATCTTTTAGCGATTCACAAACACCCAAGTCCCACTCAGCTGCAGGTCAGCGGACCTACTATGTCTAAGTGAGCGATCCTCAGACTTCAGCCCCTAACACCTTCGCTTCGCGCATCGGCCGCATATGCACCGCACATAGAAGCGCGCTTGCTCTTGCCGCAGCAATCGTCGGCACAATTGCCGGATCCGCGGCAGTCCTCTTCAATCTCATGATTGGCGCGTGGACCTGGGTCAGTACCGGGTACTGGGACTACACGCAGCACATCGGCCAGGCACACGGACGCCTCGATATTCCGGCTTGGATATTCCTCCTCATCGCTCCCGTAATCTCGGCTTTCATTTACGGCCCGCTCATCTCGCGTTTTGCCCCTTCTGCAAAGGGGCACGGGATTCCCGAGGTCATGCTGGCCGTCCAGCAAAAAGGGGGATATATCCCCGCAAAAGTCGCAGTCGTCAAACTACTCGCTTCTGCTCTCACCATCGGAGGAGGCGGTTCTGCAGGGCGAGAGGGCCCAATCGTCCAGATTGGCGCATCTTTAGGTTCCTCTTTTGCTTCACTCCTGCATCTCCCCAGGGAACGAGTGATCCTTTTAGCAGCCTGCGGCAGCGGGGCGGGAATCGCAGCGACTTTCCACGCTCCCCTAGCCGGCGCATTCTTTGCTTTGGAGGTCATCCTCACCCAATTCACGGCCGAGGCCTTTGGCTACGTTGTCGTTTCCTCTGTCCTTGCCTCATTGGTCACGCGGGCCGCCGTTGGCGATCACCCCCTCATTGATTTAGGTGGGACTTTCCCCCTGCAGTCACTTCCCGATATCACTTGGGTCGCCATCCTCGGTGTCATCGCGGGACTCGTCGGACTCGCTTTCTCAAAGTTCCTTTATCTCAGCGAGGACTGGATTGATGCTCTCTGGTCGCATATTCCGCTCCCTAACTGGTGCCGCGCAGGGGTCTTGAGCATTGCTCTGGGAGGTGCACTCATCGCTTTTCCCTACATGTACGGTTCGGGCTACCCCATCGAAATTTCCGCGATTTTTGGCTCTTACTCGATACCTTTCCTCGCTCTTCTATTAATCGGAAGAATTCTCTATACCTCCTACACGATCGGTATCGGTGGATCAGGAGGCGTTTTTGCCCCAACGCTCTTTATGGGAGCAATGACGGGGATGATCTTCGGCCAGCTCGTTTCCCCATGGGCAGTTTCTCAAAGCGCGATCTTTGGGGTCATCGGAATGGGAGCAGCTTTTGCTGGAGCAGCACGTGCACCAATGACCGCAGTTCTCATCATCGTCGAGATGACCGGTCAATACTCTTTGGTATTACCAATGATGCTCGCTGTCATCATTGCCACCTTCACTTCGCGGCTTTTTACCCGTTCAACGATCTACACAGAGAAGCTTCGTCGCCGAGGTGACGTCCTCCACGAACCCGTCGACGACACCCTGCTTGGCCGCCGAAGCGCGCGTCAACTCATGACAAAGCCAAGCCGAGTATTAACTGATGACATGACGCTTCTACAGGCGCAGGAGTATTTCCAAGCAGCGAATGCCCCGTCTCTTCCTGTCATCGCCGCGACAGACCGCTATCGCGATCAGCCCCGGTACTTGGGGATGTTCACTGCACATGAATTGAGTTCTTTCCTTTCACGCGGGCTCCCCCTACACACACGAATCTCCTCTCTTGCTCTTGATACGTCTTGTTCACTCCCCCTGTCAGCTCCTCCCTCCCTCATCCTTTCTCGCATGAGTGCAGACGATAATCCCTGGGCGCTCGCGGTCGTGGACAAGGATCCCACCACTCCTCATCTCATGGGTTGGATTACCCAACAGAGCCTCGTGAAGAAGATTGCTATGCAACAGAAGCGCGCAATCGCAGCAGGACATAAAACATCATGGGGATCTCGTTGGAAAGAACACCATTCTCACGCTTCTGGACACGTAGACTGAAGGCATGTCTGAAACACCCGCACACCCGGAACTTCCAGCCGAGAACACCAGCGTTTTGCCCACAGAACCCACCTCAGGTAACGAAGACGTTATCGACGGTGAAACCCACGCCTTAGAATGGCATGCGCCCGTTCTGGTTCGTATTGACGAGCACACAACAATCCCCCATCTTCTAGCCAAGCGCGTCCAGCGTGCACCCCGACGCCCGCTGATTGCACGCAAGCTCGAGATGGGGTCGACATGGCAGAACATGACTGCCGCAGAGTTCTACGAGGACGTCCAGACCACCGCAGCTGGACTCATCGGTCTGGGGCTGAACTATGGCGATGCAATCGCGATAATGTCACGAACACGCTACGAGTGGACGCTCCTAGACTTTGCCGCATGGACCGCGGGGTTACTCCCTGTTCCGATTTACGAAACGTCCTCGGGCGAGCAGATTGAGTACATCATCAAAGATGCAGACGTTCGCGCCGTAGTGACGGAAACAGTCACCCAGCGTGAACTGGCACTAGATGCATGTCACCGTCTTGGTAAAGATGACATCACAGTGCTCTCTCTTGACGCGGAAGCAATGCAGACTATCCAAGATGCGGGTATCACAGTTCCACGCGCGTCTGTTGCGGCACGAACTCAAGCACTGACTACCGATACCCTGGCAACGATTGTTTACACATCGGGAACAACGGGACGCCCGAAGGGTACTGAAATCACCCACGGCAATTTCACTGAGCTCGCGCTCAACTCCCACGCATGGATGCCTGAAATCGCCATGGGGCAAGATTCACGTTTGCTCCTTTTCCTTCCCCTCGCCCATGTTTTCGCACGCTTCCTCCAGGTATTCCAGCTCAGTGGCGAAGGAATCCTTGGCCACACCCCTGATATCAAGAATCTGCTCTCGGACCTGGCAACTTTCAAGCCTTCTTATCTGCTTGTTGTTCCTCGTGTGCTTGAAAAGATTTACAACTCTGCCGATGCGAAAGCTGGTCGCGGCGGAAAACAAAAGATCTTCCGCTGGGCTGCAAACGTCGCTGTCGAATACTCGCAGGCACTTGAAACTCCCGAAGGTCCCTCACGCCGCCTGAAGATGCAGCACGCTGCCGCTACTCGCTTGGTTTATTCAAAGATTCTGCAGCTTGTCGGCGGTAACGCTCACTACATCATCTCCGGCGGCGCTCCCCTATCGCAAAGACTTGCCCATTTCTATACCGGACTTGGACTTCCAGTTTTGGAAGGCTACGGCCTAACAGAAACTGTGGGTCCTCTTTCCGTGAATACACCCCGCTTGTCAAAGATTGGCACCGTTGGGCCAGCGCTTCCTCCCCTTTCGGTACGCATCTCCGAAGAAGGAGAAATCCTGATTAAGGGGCCATCGGTTTTCCGCGGCTACCACAACAATCCCGAGGCCACTGCCGAGGCCTTTACCGAGGACGGTTGGTTTAAGAGCGGTGATTTAGGTTCACTTGACCGCGATGGCTACGTCCGCATTACGGGTCGCGCTAAAGACATTATTGTCACTGCTGGTGGGAAGAACGTCGCACCAGCATCACTGGAAGACCCCTTGCGTGGACATCCTTTGATCTCACAGGTGATTGTTGTGGGCGATAAGCGTCCTTTCATTTCGGCGCTCATTACTCTCGACCCGGAAATGCTGCAACTGTGGCTCAAAAACCACGGATTGCCTCCCATGTCAATCAGCGAGGCTGCCACGAATATCGAGGTGCTTTCAGCTCTGGAACGTGCCGTTGAGCGTGCGAATGAACATGTTTCACGCGCAGAATCGATTCGAAAGATCCACGTCCTCACAAGCGATTTCACCGAGGCAAATGGACTCCTCACCCCTTCACTGAAGGTCAAACGCAAGGCAGTTCTTCAGCGCTATGCAGAGGTGATTGACAGCATCTACGGGGGCCCTGTTCAAAACGAATAAGAAGCTGGACCAAGCGCGTCATAGACGTGCCCAGCCCCAAAAGATCACCAACGAATTCACGGCTCTACCCGGTGCATCGCTTGAGGAGAAGCGATGCACCGGGTTCTTCTTATTGCGAGGCCAGAGCAGCGGTTGGCGGTGTGTGAGCCGCACGCAGGGCAGGATAAAGTCCCGCAACTGCTCCAATCGCCAAGGGAGCACCCAAACCTGCGGCTATGACATACCAGGCGATGGTGACGGGCCAGCCGTATGCGATGCACATCCCCCAGGTGACAAGTGCTCCAATGACGCACCCAACGCAGCCACCGAGGAAGGAGAGGATCAAGGCCTCGGCAAGGAATTGGATGCAGATGTGCCCACGACGCGCCCCCAGTGAGCGCCTCAGTCCAATCTCTCGGCGCCTTTCAAGCACCGAGATAATCATGGTGTTCGCAACCCCGATTCCACCCACAAGCAGCGCGATCGATCCAACCCCCGCAAGCAGAGTTGTCAGAGTCTGATCCGCAGCATTTTGTGCGGCAAGGGCATCCGAAGGACGTGAAACCTTCAACCCAGTAGCGCCCTGCGGGGCAAGGGTTGGGCCAAGCAATTCTCTGACCTGCTCGACCTGAGAATCCTCAGAGCGCTCATAGAGCGTCGTTGGCGTTTGGCCTGCGCCAAACAGCTTCTGGGCAATAGGTATACCAATCAGGGCTGCATGATCGAGTTCTTCTGCCAAAGGTGCCGGTTCAAGAATCCCCAGCACTGTAAAGGAAGTATTCCCAAGCCAGACCTGACCGCCCGGACTGTTCACGCCCAAGAGGCTGGCAGTCTGGGCTCCCAAAACCACTCCCGGATACTGCGATGTCGCTTCATTCAACCAGGCTCCGCGAGCGATTTTCCCCGACACAACATCAAGGAGGTTGGTCGGAGCAGCCATCGTGAGGATTCCACCCGTTGCATTAGGGTCAATCAGGCGTGAGCGATACACCGAAACACCCGAGAGCGTAGAGGTTGAAGAGGCATCCTTCACACCTGGAATCATGCGAATTCGACCGACTGAGTCTTCAGGGAGGACAAGATTGGCTCCCGATAGATCTGCGCCAGAGCGAGCTGTCAGCATATTGGTTCCAAGAGCCTGAAGCTGCTCATGAAGTTGGGCCTGAGAGGAAGCAGAAACCCCAACAACGCCGACCATCGCAGCGATACCGATGGCAATCCCCAAAGCGGACAAAACGGCACGCATTGGCCGCGCTCGCAAACCGCTGACCCCAAGGCGCGCAACATCGCTGCCTCGTAGACGCGAGGAATGGACAACCTGAGTTTTGTCGCCGCTCACAAGATCACCTCACTACCGGAGTCTGAGACAACCCGACCATCACGGATCATGATTTGTCTGGGCAGTGAAGCAGCAAGATCATTGTCGTGAGTAATAACGATGATGGTCGTCCCCGCATCGTTCAACTCACGAAGGAGCGAAACGATTGCGTCCCCCGAGCGCGAATCAAGATTTCCTGTGGGTTCATCGGCCAAGAGAAGAGCCGGCTCCCCTACAAGGGCTCGCGCGATCGCAACACGTTGCCGCTCGCCTCCAGACATTTGATGGGGACGATGCTCAATACGGTGACCGAGCCCAACTTTTTCTAGGGCTTCACGTGCTTTTTCACGGCGTTGCGTCCGTGGAATCCCACGATAAAGAAGGCCGTCGGCAACGTTGTCCAACGCCGTCACTCCCGGAGAGAGGTGAAATTGCTGGAAAACAAACCCAATGAGAGAAGCACGAACACCCGATAGCTCGGCATCATTGAGGGAGGAAACATCCATACCATCGATCAATACTGAACCGGAATCAGGCCGGTCTAGGGTACCGATGAGGTTTAGCAGTGTTGATTTCCCAGACCCCGATGGTCCGACAATTGCAACAAATTCTCCCCTGCTGACGCTGAGACTCACTCCGTCGCACGCGTTAACCGGCGGCGATCCGTATGAGCGACGAACTTCGTGCACTTCTAGCAGTGAATTCATCGGTTCGGCACCACCACGCGTTGTCCCTCATGCAGATCATCAGAGGCAACCTCAACGCGATCCCCGGCGAATAAACCTGTCTGCACAGGAACACGAGTCGTCTTTCCATCGTCACCGATGACCTCGACTCCGAACTGGTCGGGAGTGATGGCCACCAGAGCGCCCAGCGGCACAGAAAGGACATCCTTCTTCGTCTGCGAGGTGATACCCAGCGACACCGAGGCCTCTTGGAGCTTCTCTGTCGCGGCGGGGTCATCGGGAGTCACAGTGATCGGGATGATTCGATCCTTTGTGGCTCCCTGCTGATCCGCACCCTCTGAACTGATTTTTTCTTTCGGGGGTTCGACAGAGGAAATCGTGCCCTTCGTTGTTTGCGCTCCCGGAAGCCGAATCGTCACGCTGCTCCCAACGACACCCAGCGCTTGATCGGAGAGCTTGAGATTTGCCGAAATAATCTGCCTGGAAGACGAGGCCGCAAATAGTTCTGTTCCATTTGCTGCACTGTCTCCAACCCGCGCTTTAAGCGCGCCAACTCGAAGGTCTTCCGAAGCAAAGAGAACCTGCCCCAGCGGAAGGACTCCATCGCGCGAAACACCCAAGGACTTTTGCCACTGACTGATTGCCGCTTGGGTGCGCCAATCGAAGTGAGAGTCAGCTTCTGCCGCGAAATGCCCCAACTTTGCAAGAGACTCTTCTAATTGCTTGATGTCTTCGCCATCGCTCATTCCACTTTCAAAAGTACGCCAGGCAGGCGTGTTTCCGTGAAGGAGATAGGAGCTCTGACCTCCAACCGTGTAGATGCGTTCGCCAAGTTTGATCGTTGAACCCGGAGTGGGGAGAGCCGTGATCACACCATCAAAGGCAGATTTCTGCGTGTAGGAGTCCGCGTAGTGAAGGGTTCCCTGGACTGTTGTTTCCCCGACCAAATCACCGCGGGTAATCTCCGCGCTTGCACCCGAGTATTCAGCTGCATCAGAGGATGCTCCAGAGCTATGTGCGCACCCGCTCATACTTGCGAGGGCAATCGCCGCAGCTAGGACACGTGCACTACCGCGATGCGATAAGACGCAAGGATGGATTTTCACTTCCCACCCCTAGGGTTCCCAAAGCACTTGTTGACGGCGTCACTGGGAATATTTTGGATACTGACGCCTTCACCGGGCTTGGGGTCTTTGACGTCATAGCCAAGATCTCTGAGGCACTGTGCCCCCTTAACCAGCAATTGGCGTGTAGCAGCATCATTGGTGAGGTCATCTTGCTCTCCAACCAGAGAAGAAACCTCTTGCATACACTTGTTGATCGCACCGTTAAATGCATCAGAAGTGTCGCTTATCTGATCGGGAGTGAGGCCGGTATCGGGGACATCGTAACCCTGTGCCCGCATACATTGTCCGAATGCAATATTGGGATCTTTTGAAGTGGACGAGGCCGCGCTGGCTGTGCTTGAGGAGCCTTTACCATGCGCCTGTGTTGTTTGGGATGAGGTTGTTCCTCCTTGACTGCAGGATGCGAGGAGGAAGGTCAGGGCGAGCGCACACAGCGCAAGCCGACGGGAGGGACGAGGATTCTGCATCGAATCTCCTGTTGTTTATAACATTTTCGCATCGTTTGATAACGAATTGATAACATCCTACATCAGGAGTCTCTGAGAATCAATCCCATTAGGGATGAAAAGATCACAATTCTGACTGCGAGTACGCAGCCTTAATGTCCTCGTGGTGACGAATAACTTCTTTAACCATAAAGTTCAAAAACTTTTCGGCAAAATCTGGATCCAGACCAGATTCTGCAGCGAGCGCACGAAGACGTGCGATCTGGACCTGTTCGCGGGCAGGATCGGCGGGCGGAAGCTCATGAACCGCTTTAATAAGACCGACTTTTTGAGTGCAACGGAAGCGTTCCGCAAGGATGTGAATCAGAGCAGCATCGATGTTATCGATCGTTTTACGCGCTTCGATCAGTTCACTCGGTAGCCGATTCTCTGCCACTACTCCCCCAATTTACTTAGGCACTCTGTACGGAAGCGGGTTCGGCCTCGTACAATTCAGCGCTTCCCTGTCCAAGGACAGCATCGCGGGTGACAACCACGCGCGCAACATCATCGCGGGAGGGAAGGTCGAACATCAGGTCAGACAGCGTCGCTTCCATCACTGACGACAAACCTCGCGCACCGGTCTTGCGCTGATTTGCCAGCTCGGCGATCGCAAGAAGGGCGTCATGGGTGAACTCGAGAGTAATTCCATCAAGTTCAAAGAGATGCTGATACTGCGAGACCAAGCAATTCGTCGGCTCAGTCAACACTCGAACCAGATCTTCCTCAGAAAGTTCTTTAGTCGAAGTTAGCACGGGAAGACGACCAATAAATTCCGGAATCATACCGAATTTGTGAAGGTCTTCTGCGGTGACAGACTCGTAGAGGTCGCCCATCTCAGCAGCGGACTTCAGCTCAGATCCAAAACCGGTCGAACGCTGTCCCAGGCGAGCCTTCACAATGTCTTCAATCCCCGCAAATGCTCCCGCAGCAATGAAGAGGATTCCAGAGGTATCGATCTCCAAGAACTGCTGGTGCGGATGCTTACGTCCGCCCTGCGGGGGAACCGAAGCAACAGTTCCTTCGATGATCTTCAGAAGAGCTTGCTGCACGCCTTCACCAGAAACGTCACGCGTGATGGAGGCGTTTTCACCCTTACGTCCGATCTTGTCAATCTCGTCGACGTAGATAATGCCTCGTTCGGCCTTCTTAATATCTCCACCGGCTTCTTGAATCAGGCGAAGCAAAATATTTTCAACATCTTCACCGACGTAACCGGCCTCGGTCAGAGCTGTCGCATCGACAATTGCGAAAGGCACATCAAGCAAACGCGCCAAGCAACGAGCCAAGTGAGTCTTACCGGTACCCGTGGGACCGAGAAGCAAGATATTCGACTTCGTGCCATACATATCTTCTTCGTTGCCAGCTTCACGCGAGCGGACGCGCTTGTAGTGGTTGTACACAGCCACCGAAAGCGCACGCTTCGCTCGATCCTGGCCGATTACCCAGGAGTCAAGGAAGTTATAGATTTCGCGAGGCTTGGGGAGAGGGAGAGAAGAAGGCTGGCTTGTCGGCTCAGAGTCCTCGGCGATGATTTCATTACAAAGGTCGACGCACTCATTGCAGATGTAGACACCGGATCCACCAATGAGCTTACGGACCTGTTTCTGGCTCTTTCCACAGAACGAGCACTTCAGGGCCTCTGCTCCGTCGGTTAAACGACTCACCTGCGCCTCCTGAAAACTATCCCAAAAAGTGGGCTTTTACTGGAATCTAGCCTAATTCACACGGTCCCTTACAGCGAATTGACGCGCGGAATCCGTAGTGTAAGACCGGTCATTTAATAGGAACGGGAGAGAACGCCAAAACGCTCTCCCCCGCTCACTGTCAACAGCGACTGTTTACAGTCGCACAGCTGTCAACTAGTTCTGCGCTTTACGAGAAGCCAAAACTTGGTCGATCAAACCGTATTCCTCGGCCTGAGCGGCGGTCAGGATCTTATCGCGCTCAATATCGCGGCGAACTTCCTCGACCGGCTTACCTGAGTGAGCAGAGAGTGTCTCTTCGAGCCACAGACGCATGCGGTCAATTTCATCCGCAATAATCTGGATATCCGAGGCCTGTCCCTGCATTCCTTCCATCGCGGGCTGGTGGATGAGCACGCGAGCGTTGGGAAGAGCAAGACGCTTACCGGGAGAGCCGGCGGCCAAGAGGACTGCAGCGGCAGATGCTGCTTGGCCCAAGCAGACGGTCTGGACCTGCGGCTTGATGTACTGCATCGTGTCGTAGATCGCGGTCATTGCGGTGAATGAGCCACCGGGCGAATTAATGTACATTGTGATCAGCGAATCGGGATCTTGAGATTCAAGAACCAACAGCTGAGCCATGATGTCATCCGCACTGGCATCATCAACCTGCACGCCCAAGAAGACAATGCGGTCTTCAAAAAGCTTTGCGTAAGGGTCCTGGCGCTTGAAGCCATAGGCAGTGCGCTCTTCAAAGTTCGGAAGAACGTATCGCGCTTGAGGCATTTGGCGGGCAACTGCGTCGAAATAGGGCTGAGTGCTCATCAGTTTTCTCCTCCACGGTTGCCAATTTCCTGCGGACTGTCGATAACCTGATCGACAAAGCCGTATTCCAGTGCTTCTTGAGCTGTAAACCAGTGGTCACGATCGCCATCTGCCTCAACCTGCTCGACAGACTTGCCGGTGCGCGAGGCGGTGATCTGAGCCAGTTCCTTCTTCATACCCAAGATCAGGTCCGCGTTAATGCGAATATCCGTTGCGCTACCGCCCGCGCCTCCCAAAGGCTGGTGGAGCAAAACACGAGTGTGCGGAGTGATGTAGCGCTTTCCGGGAGCGCCTGCAGTCAGCAGGAACTGCCCCATCGATGCTGCAAGGCCCATACCGACAGTGACAACATCAGGCTTCACGTACTGCATGGTGTCGTAAATAGCCATACCGGCGGTCACGGAACCACCAGGAGAGTTAATGTACAGATAGATATCGCGTTCGGGATCTTCTGCAGCCAGCAAAAGGAGCTGCGCGCAGATCGCGTTTGCGTTGTCATCTCGCACTTCGCCACCGAGCCAGATGATGCGCTCTTTCAGCAGGCGCTGGTAGA
>CAKAPY010000024.1 GCA_916719935.1 uncultured Actinomyces sp.
CCTGGTTCAGGTTGTACAGGTCTGCGTGGGCGCGGGCGAGTTTTTCTTCCGCCTGAGCCACTTGGTCGAGAGCCTTGGACAGTTCACTGTCTTCCAGCTGCTCTTCGAAGTCCGACATGTCGACTTCACCCATGTCCTCGCCCTGATTGTTTGCCGAGGCCGCGGTTGCGTGTGCAGCTGCGCCCTCCTGAGCGTGGGGCTGGGCGTTGCCCGGGGTGGCCGGCTGAGAGCCGACCACCGGTTCCTGGGCGTCGTCGGAAGGATTCGTGGGCTCGGTGCTCACTTGTCGTCCTCATCCACAACTTCGGCGTCGATGACGTCGTCATCGGAGGAAGTGGACGACTCCTGCGAAGCGCCTGCTTCAGCAGCAGCCTGAGCGGCCTGAGCGTTCTGGTAGACCTCCTGGCCGATCTTCATCGCGGACTGGTTGAGCTTCTCAACGGAGCTCTTCACAGCCTCGATATCGCTGCCCTTGAGGGCTTCCTTCACGGCGTCAAGGTCGCCCTGGACTTCCTGGCGGGTCGCTTCGGAGACCTTGTCGGCGTCGTCCTTCAGGGTCTTCTCGATGGTGTAAACCAGCTGCTCGGCAGAGTTACGAATCTCAAGCTCCTCGCGGCGCTTCTTGTCGTCTTCTTCGTGCTGAGCGGCCTCGTTGACCATGCGATCGATCTCTTCCTTGCTCAAGGCACTACCGCCGGTGATGGTCACCGCGGTTTCCTTGCCGGTTCCAAGGTCCTTCGCGGAGACGTGAACGATACCGTTGGCGTCAATATCGAAGGTCACTTCGATCTGCGGAACGCCGCGCGGTGCGGGAGCAATTCCGGAGAGCTCGAAGTTACCGAGCGACTTGTTGTCAGCGGTGAACTGACGCTCGCCCTGGAAGACCTGGACCAGAACCGAGGTCTGGCCGTCGGCAGCGGTCGAGTAGACGCGCGATGCCTTGGTCGGGATTGCGGTGTTGCGCTCGATGACCTTATCCATGACACCGCCCATGGTCTCGATGCCCAGGGACAGAGGAGTCACGTCGATCAGCAGAACGTCCTTGCGGTCGCCCTGGATGACGCCGGCCTGCAGAGCTGCGCCAACTGCGACGACCTCATCGGGGTTCACGCCCTTGTTGGGCTCGCGGCCACCGGTGAGCTTCTTGACGAGCTCAGCAACGGCCGGCATACGGGTGGAGCCACCAACCAGGACGACGTGGTCGATCTCGCTCACGGAGATTCCTGCGTCCTTGATAACCTTCTCGAAGGGAGCCTTCGTGCGGTCAAGCAGATCCGAGGTCATTTCCTCAAACTTTGCGCGGGTGAGAGTCTCGTCCAAGTGAACGGGGCCATCAGCGGTCACCGAGAGGTACTGCAGCGAAATGTTTGTGCTCATCGCGCTGGACAGTTCCTTCTTGGCCTGCTCGGCTGCTGCGCGCAAACGCTGAAGTGCGACCGGATCCTTGGAGAGATCAGCACCGCTCTTAGCCTTCACCTGCTCGATCAGCCAGTCAACGATGCGCTGGTCCCAGTCATCGCAACCGCAGGCGGTTGTCGCCTGCGGTTGCACGGACCTGAATGGTGGAGAAGCCGTCGTCGTCCTTGCCGATTTCCAGCAGGGAGACGTCGAAGGTACCGCCACCGAGGTCGAAGACCAGAATGAGCTCGTCTTCCTTGCCCTTTTCGAGGCCGTAGGCCAGTGCTGCTGCGGTCGGTTCGTTGACGATACGCAGGACGTTCAGGCCTGCGATCTGACCGGCGTCCTTGGTTGCCTGGCGCTCTGCGTCGTTGAAGTATGCGGGGACGGTGATGACCGCGTCGGTAACGGGCTCGCCGAGGTACTCTTCCGCGTCCCTCTTGAGCTTGGAGAGGATACGTGCGGAGATCTCCTGTGCGGTGTACTTCTTGTCGTCAATGTTGACGGTCCAGTCAGTGCCCATGTGGCGCTTGACCGAAGAGATGGTGCGATCAACATTCGTGACCGCCTGACGCTTGGCGATCTCGCCAACCAGGACCTCGCCGGTCTTGGAGAAAGCAACGACCGAGGGGGTCGTACGTGTGCCTTCTGCGTTTGCAATGATTGTGGGTTCTCCGCCTTCAAGTACTGCGATTGCGGAGTTCGTGGTGCCGAGGTCAATACCTACTGCGCGTCCCATAATTTTTCCTTTCATCAAAGCGTGGTGGAAATTGTCGCCGAGGCGATGCCATGCTTTGTACGTCTTCTGTTGTGGTGGCCGAGGCTTCGACCTTCAGACCACCTTGAGTCTGCTGCACTCAAGTTTACTGATCAGCTACCGGGCCCGCAAGCCCTACATCAAAACTTGAGTCTGACATACTCAACTTATTTCACCGGGTTTTATTCCCCAATTTCCCGAAATATTTTCTAAGGATCGGCAACTCTGCCATTTACCATTGAACATCCGCGGAAAAATCGGAGTTCATTCCACGGAATTTCTCCATATCGCGACGCTCTTTTTTCGTCGGACGCCCACTTCCGCGTTCTCGCTGAGCAAAAGCCATGCCCAGCCGAGGCCTCGGCTCACTGAGATCCTCATAGCAGAGTTTCGCGAAGGGATAACCCAGTCGTTTCGCAAGGAGCTTGCGAACGATAAGAACACGGTCAAAGCCCTCTACTCGCAGACGAACCTCATCACCCACACGCACTTTTTGCGCAGCCTTCACCGATTCACCGTTAATTTTGACGTGACCGGCACGAGCAGCTGAGGTTGCCTGCGAACGCGACTTCACGTGGCGCGTTGCCCACAGCCATGTATCAATACGCATGGTCTCACCCGCCGCGAGCGCCCCCGCTGGAACCTGCGTCGGCTCATGGGACACGCGATCAGTCGGGTTCTCAGTCATGGCGAAATCTTAACGCCACCGCCACCGAACACATTCCCCCACTCACACTCAACAGACCTACTCGTTGTGGCGAAGAGACTTTCAAGATGCCAAGATGAAGCGATGGAGTGCGTACATTTAACAAGCGGGGAATGCCATTCATGCCCCCTCATGCCCACTCCATACGACATTCAGCTCGCGCAACGTCAAGCTGACGTTGCGGAGATTCTCTCGAGCGTTCCTCACGCTTCAGAGCTCAATTGGCTCAGCCCTGCCCCCTCAGCGCCGTCGCACTACCGAACGAAAGCAAAGTTTGCGGTCGGGGGAAGCGCCGAGCACCCGACTTTGGGGATCACAGGAGGCGCACCCAGCTACGCAGGAGTGGACCTCCCCCACTGCATTGCGCATACAACGGTCATCGCAGACGCCATCGACCCCTTAAAAGCATTCATCCGCGAGCTCCACTTGGAGCCCTACGATATTTCGCGCAAGCGTGGCGAACTCAAGCACATCCTGGTCACGCAGGGAACTGATGACGCACTGATGATCCGCTTCGTCATGCGCTCAAAGCGCGACTTAGCACTGCTGCGTTCAAAACTTTCACTCTTATACTCACTCATTCCCGCTGCGCAGGTCGTTACCGTCAACATCCTGCCCGCACACGCCGCACTGGTAGAAGGCGATGAAGAGATCGTCATTTCCCAGCAGCACACACTGCCCATGCTTGTCGGCGATGTCGAGCTTCACCTGGGACCACGGTCGTTTTCGCAAACCAATACGGGAGTAGCCTCACAGCTCTATCGCCAGGTCGCGCGCTGGGCGCAACAGAGCGGGGCGTCTTCTCTGTGGGACCTCTACTGCGGAGTGGGCGGTTTTGCACTGCATGCGGCACTTGGTGGGGTTGAACGCGTCAGTGCTGTTGAGATTTCACCCGAGGCCATTGCCTCCGCTCAGCACACTGCCGCAGATCTAGGCGTCAACGATCGCGTCCACTTCATTGCCGCCGACGCCCAAGAATGGGCCATCGCTCAGGGGGCCAACGCATGCCCTGAGGCAATTGTTGTCAATCCGCCTCGGCGTGGAATTGGAACGACTTTAGCTCAGTGGCTCAACGATTCACGCGCGCGCTTCGTGGTTTATTCGTCGTGCAACCCGAAATCACTGGCCGCCGATCTGAAGCTGATGCCCAATTACGCGCCCATACAGGCTCGTCTTTTTGACATGTTCCCTCACACAGAACACAAAGAGTGCGCGGTACTGCTGCACAACATGCTTGTATAAGTCTTTAATCGCCGATATGCTCAGCTCATAAACCGCCGCCAAACTCATGATTTTTGGCTGAATGCTGTGTATCTCATCGAGTTCACTCGAATGTCAACGAGACCCACAAAAATCGCAGCCATTCATCACAACGCGTAACGCGGACCTATTGACTGCGGAGGATCGCATGAAAAGAACTCGGAATACTCGGCTGATGTCCATGGGCTTTGTGGCGCTTGTTGCAAGCTCCATGACCTTCGCTTTCCCGCAGACGACACAGGCCGCTGATCAACCCCTTCCTTTTTCGCAGTTCGTTCAATCGACGAATGCAACTGTGTGCAATGCCGACCCGGTAATTACGACCTACCACGGCACGATGATCTTTGATCTTCCAATCTCAACGATGTTGGCGAGCTTCGAGAATGAGATTCGCGCGGCAGCCGCTCAGGGAAAGCGCCCACACTTACCGGGTTCCTACTACGACTATCCCGATCTTGAACTTGCCGTCAGCTTCCCTGATGGCGTTCGCGTCGGCGGTGGCGCCTATCTAACATCCTCATCCTTGATTGGCTATGGAAGATTTGGCATCGGTCGCGACGCGCAGACGGCGACTTTCAGCGCTTATTTCAACGACATGACCTGGCAGGAACTCTACGACCGTTACACCGCAGACAAAGCTGATCCCGGTCAACACACAGTCAGAATCAAGATCCCCTACGCGATCGGGGCAAATAACGCCGAAGACGCCGCCCGCATCGCGCAGGAACGCATTACCAGCAAGGCAACCTTTAACTTCTACGCTTTGGACCCTTCGACTGCCGGAAGTTCCATTTCTCCCAACAAGGTCATTGTTTCAAGTCTTGCATCCACAGAACTGGTTTCGACTCCCACTGACTGCTTTTCGCCTGCCCCTCAGCGAACGACTCGCTGGGTGGATGAAGCAGATGGGCGGGAGCTGCGTCCCGCAGCCACGGGTCCGAATTTCTTTTTGCCAGTTGGCTTCCCTGATTATGAATTTGTATCAGCACAAGCATCTGCTGACCGTTTGAGTGGAACCTACACGTATCGGCGAGTGTTTGCGCCTCTTCCCGAGAACGGAAACGACGACATCGTCTCCAGCGACTTCACTTTGAAGACGGATGACAATCCGCCACTGGACAATCAGAATTCCGTTGTCCGCGCCCGAAGCGCTCAGTCTCGACTCACCACCAACAATATCGTCCACATGAAAGATCTTCGCGGTGGACGCATTACTGATCTGTTGAAGAAATATGCGGATAATCCAAATGATTTCAACGACATGACCATGAAGGACACCCAGATTACCTTCACGACCGAAATCACTCTTCCAGAGGAACTTCGTTTCACAGACGAATCAGTGCTTTCTGTCTCTGGTACTCCGGAAGGCTTCAGCGTTTCAGCCTCCGCGATTCGCGGCAAGCAGGCAACAGTAACCGTCAGTGTCGACAATCCTGAAACTCTGACAACTTTTGAACTCCTGAAGTCTGCCGTTGAGAAGCTCGATGGTGATCTGACCGTCTCGGTGAATAATGTGGCTTTCACCGAACAAGCCCAAGCAAACACTGAATACACCATTACTCAACAGGTCAAGGGCAGGATTTCTTCAACCGCGAGCAAGCAGCTTGGAGTTCTCGTGAGGCCAGGGACCCCTTCACCTGCGTGCCCTCCAGTTGGGTACGTCCCCGGCGAAGTAAATCCCGTTGAGCCCTATCCGGTCTCAGGTTCTCCTTTTGACGGTCCTGCGCCCGTATGTCCGCCATCGAATGTTTTGCCGTCCGCTCCGTGGACTGTTCCCATGACGGGACCTGCTGCCGGTTTCCCCGATGCTCCCACTTTTGAGCACAGCTTCATCTACACAACCAGTGGATCGAACGAGGCTGCCGTCAGCTTCACTGTGCCTCTTACCCCCGCTCAGACACCTCCTGCACCTTCCACTCCCGTGACTCGCCTAGCAAAGACTGGGGCACTGACCTCCTTGTTGATGCTTGCAGCCGGAGCGAGCGTAGTTGGAGCCGCATCAACGCTGCGGAAGCGCGCCTAATTCAAAAATAAGTCGCTGTTAAGGGAGGGGCCGATGACTTTTCATCGGCCCCTCCCTTAACAGCGCTCGGGAATCATTGCCAATGCCGTTGCTGAAAATTTATGGAAACTTGAACACGCGCAAGCTCCGTTATTTTCTGTTTCGCCGCGCAATTTATTCCACAGGCCACACACAGCTGGTCCTTAATCCCTACAGAATCCGCCAGTGGATTCTGTAGCCATGAACACGAACAACCTTCCCCAGCCGGCCGCTCCTTCGGCCGATGACCTGACTCGTTCCTTCGTTGCCCGACAGCAGGCACAGGCAGCCACCGCCCAGACCGATCACGCAAGCACTGCCTCGGCCTCGGCACATCACACTGTTCCTTCTCGCAGCACTCGCCCGGCCAAGCGCCGCCGTAAAGGTCTACGCAACGGAATCATTGCGGGCGCAACTGCGATCACGCTGGCTTTGGGTGGCACCACCGCTTGGGCTCTCAACCGCTACGTGATCGACCACGTTGAAGTCACCAGCGCTTCCGCTTACGAAGCACAACAGGGCAATACTCAGACAGCCACTTTGAATACCGATACCGCGACCACGACCTCGGACACCTACACGAACGGAAACACCAAGATTTCCGTCAAGCAGGTCCAGGATAACGGCGTCACCTATTACGTCGCCGATGTCCAACTCTCCGATGCGACTGCACTTCGTTCCGCTTTCGCAAACGATCAGTTTGGCGCAAACATCACGGATCTCGTCTCCTCGATTGCTACGGATAACAACGCCGTCTTCGCTATCAACGGCGACTACTACGGTTTCCGCTCGACTGGAATTGTGATCCGAAACGGGACAATCTACCGCGACAGCGGAGCTCGTCAGGGCCTGGCCATCTACAAGGACGGCACGATGAAGGTCTACGACGAAACTCAGACCAACGCACAGACCCTGGTCAACGAGGGCGTGTGGCAAACCCTCTCCTTCGGTCCGGCTCTTTTGCAGGACGGCCAGGTGATCAGCGGAATCGACAACCTGGAGATTGACACCAACTTCGGTAACCACTCCATCCAGGGCAAACAACCGCGAACCGCGATCGGCATTATCGACGACAACCACTTTGTCTTCGTCGTTGTGGATGGGCGTTCTCGCACCTCAAGCGGCGTGACCATGAGCGGTCTGGCCGAAATCATGCAGAGCTTGGGCGCAAAGACCGCATACAACCTCGACGGCGGCGGCTCATCTGAAATGTGGTTCAACGGCCAGGTTGTCAATAACCCCTCTAATGGTGGCGAACGCGCTACCTCCGACATCATCTACATCACGAAGGGAGCATGAGCGATGTACGTGTTAATCCCCGCTTACCAACCGGACGCGCGATTGCCGCGTCTCATCCTTGAAATGCATCGCGCAGATCCTGCAACGAAGATCGTTGTCGTTGACGATGGTTCAGGCCAGAAGTTCAGTGATATTTTCGAGGCCGCAGCCACCGCCGGTGCGCACGTGATCTCTTATGAGAACAACCGCGGTAAGGGCTACGCGCTTCGAGAAGGTTTCACCTGGATCCGTGATAGTGCAGGCAACCCACAGGAGTGCGTGGTGACCGCCGATGCGGATGGGCAGCACACGCTCAATGATATTTTCCGCGTTGGTCGGACCTGCACAGATACCGGCACAAGCGTGCTGGGAGTTCGCGAATTCGTTGGGCATGTCCCCGCTCGCTCCCGGATCGGCAACACCGCAACTTCAGCCCTGTTCTGGCTAGCAACGGGCTGGAAGCTCAAGGACACGCAAACCGGGTTGCGCGCATTCCCGGTCGCCTTGCTTCCCGCGCTGCTCGAAGTCCAGGGGGATCGTTACGAGTACGAGCTCCGCGTCCTCTTGCACTTGGCGAAGTTCCGTCAGCCGGTTACCCAAATCTCAATTGAGACGATTTACGAGGCCGGAAATCCGACTTCCCACTTCCGTCCCTTGCAAGATTCGGCTCGAATTTGGGCACCTCTGTTGAAATTCGCCGCCTCTTCTGGTGTTGCAACCGTTATCGACTACGTGCTGGTCCTTCTCTTGAATTCCCTCACTGGAGCTCTCTTCTTCCCGGTTGTGGCTGCTCGTCTGGTGAGCGCTTCAGTGAATTTCGCAATGAACCGCCGCGTTTTCGAGGCCACGGGAGTGTCCTTGCGTCGCAGCGCCCTCCGTTATGCTGCACTTGCCGCAGCAGTGGTCGCCGGGTCGTACACAATGCTTGCTGTATTGACGGGAATCGGGATGCCACTGTGGATCGCAAAGATCATTGCCGACACGACCATGTATCTGGTTTCCTACTCGGCGCAAAGCCGCTATGTCTTCGCACCCGCACAGGACCAGAGCTCCAAACTCACGCCTCATGAGTCCCAGGCTCAGCCAAAGTCTCCGACTCAGACCCGGGCGAGGGACCTCGAAGTTAGTGTCGCAGGGGCGGCGTTAGCACAGCTGAGCAAGCAAGCAGGAAACACGCCGGTAAAACCAGTGCTGCCCACGCCCGCAGCACCGTCCATCTCAACCATCCGTTCACTGAATCCACGAGGCCTAAACGCTCGGCACTCTAGTGTCCCCTTGAGTCGGGCCTCGTGAGCGTCGGATAATAACTATCCTCAGTGGCATACTTATGGCCTGTATAACGCATTAACAAGGAGCACCCATGCGTATCGAGATCCTCAGCGAATGTGACTCATCGACGATCGAAAAGGTTCACGAGGCCTTTGACCGTCTTCTTCCGCAGCTTTCCTCTTCCGCACAGCCTTTGTCGCTCGAACAAATCCAAGAGCTTCTGGCTCAGGACTGCTTGCACTTGGTGTGCGCGCTCGATGAGGATGACCGGATCTTGGGGATGCTCTCGCTGATTGTTTTCGATATTCCGACTGGCCGCCGAGCATGGATCGAAGATGTCGTTACCGATCAGGCCGCACGCGGTCAAGGCGTGGGACAGAGCCTTGTTAATGCCGCGGTTGAGCACGCTCGGGAGCTGGGATCTAAAACAGTCGATCTCACATCTCGGCCGACGCGAGAGGCGGCGAACCGCCTCTACCGTCGGGTTGGTTTCCTTCAGCGCGAAACCAACGTCTACAGGAAGTCTTTCTGACCCCGTAGGACCCGTATGTGGGAGGTGGGACAGCAATCGCTGTCCCACCTTTTCTGTTTAAAGAAGCGTATCCGAGATGACGTTGAGGATTCTAAGCAGGGTATCGCGATCATCGCCTTCTACCGCGCCAAGAAGCCCGTTGCGCACTGCGCTTGCGAAGACGCCATTTGCAGCCTCATAGGCCTGACGCCCTTCAGGGGTAATACACACAAGGACAGAACGTCGATCCGTTGACGATCCTTCTTTGGTGATGAATCCCTTCGCCGCAAGGCGAGAGATTGCGCGACTAGTTCCCGAACGTGTCAACGAGACCAGCGCACCCAGCTCGCCAGAACGCATGGGCTGCTCACCGTTAGCAAGCTCGTCAAGCATCTCAAACTCAATCAGAGCAAGAGGTGCACTTTTACTAATTTCCGAACCTAACGTGCTTTGAACAGCACGTGTAACAGAACTCCACGCGTGCCAAAGCTCAGATTCGCTCTCATCGAGGAGAGTCTCATTGCTTTGTGTAATCACCCTTTTAATTTATCAGTTAAGCGAGAATAAAACTACCCTCTGACCTGCGCAAATGCCCAAATAAACCGGACAGATTTTCACCGAATTAATACGAAGTGACACGATCTGACAACAAAATCATCCACCACGATGATCAAAGTTGAATGACTGTCAGCTCACACTTCGTGAGCTAGTCGGCAAAATGATCGAGAAGACCGCATTTTACCTCCTGCACAAATGAGCACATCTTCGTGAATGAAACGTGCAGCGTAGGATGGATGCATGACACCACGACTTGAATCGGATCATCCCGAACTCGACGCAAACACTTTGGACTATGTCCATTTCCTTGCAGACTCTCCCAGCCCCTACCACGCTGCACACCTAGTTGCGCAGCGCTTGGAAAACCTCGGTTTCAGTCGCCAAGACGAAACAGCAGCATGGGATGCTACTCCCGGCGGACACGTGTTGGTTCGCGGAGGCGCCGTCATGGCATGGGTAGTTCCCGAAAATATCAGCGACACCGCTGGTTTCAGGATCGTTGGAGCACACACAGATTCTCCTGCTTTCACCCTCAAGCCCTCACCTCAGACAACAACGGCTGATGGCTGGGGACAAATCGAGGTCGAGGTCTACGGCGGGATGATCATGAATTCCTGGCTGGACCGCGAACTGAGCGTTGCAGGCCGACTGATTTTGGCCTCGGGAGAAGAAATCCTGGTTCGCACCGCTCCACTGGCCCGCATTCCTCAGCTGGCAATCCACCTCAACCGCGGGGTTAACGAATCTCTTCACCTTGACCCCCAGAAGCACCTGCATCCGGTATGGACGGTCGATACTCCCGATGCATCGCTCATGGATACCATCGCACAGGCTGCAGGCTTGGATAACGCGAATGACGTGGTCTCTTTCGATTTGATCTGCGTCCCGTCGCAGGGACCTGTCACCTTCGGCGCAGATTCGCAATTCGTTGCTTCGGGACGCCAGGACAATCTCTCATCGGTTCACCCCGGACTCTGTGCACTTGAAGACCTCGCTCGCCAGGGACTCCCCTCAGACGGTGACATCCTCGTTTTCTCATGTTTCGACCACGAAGAGGTCGGTTCAGAGTCTCGCACGGGTGCAGCTGGCCCAATTCTGGAAGACGTTCTGCGCCGCACCGCTTTCGCCTTGGGACGCGACGAAGATGGTTACGCGCGAATGATCGCCTCCTCGACCTGCGTGAGTGCCGATGCTGCGCACTCAATTCACCCGAACTACCCCGAAGTTCACGACCCTTCACACCACCCGGTCATGGGCCGAGGCCCCATCCTCAAGATCAATGCCAAGCAACGCTACGCAACCAATGGGGTCGGAATGGCTCTGTGGAAGCGCGCCTGTGATGCGGCAGGGGTTCCAACACAGAACTTCGTGTCGAATAATGCGTCGCCATGCGGGACAACAATTGGGCCGATCACCGCAACCCGACTGGGTATTGAAACAGTGGATGTGGGCGTTGGCCTACTCTCTATGCACTCGGCTCGCGAAATGAGCCATGTTGCAGACCTTCTGGGACTGCGTAAGGTTCTGGCGGCCTACTGGCTTGGCGCCTGAGCGGATACGCTCTGAACAGACAAGGCTGCACGTATTTACGGCCGTGGGGGCCGGGGAG
>CAKAPY010000025.1 GCA_916719935.1 uncultured Actinomyces sp.
CTGCTTCGTAGAGGTTCTCGACACCCAGTTGATCTTCAACCTTGTCGATACCGGGCTCAAGGACACCGATAGTCTTCTTCTTTTCATCGACTTCGTAGTCCTCGTCGCGAACCAGAATATTGGCGATGCGAGCAAACTCCGTGTACCAGCGATTGACATCGCCGGATGCGGGGCCAGAGATGATCAGAGGGGTACGCGCCTCGTCAATCAGAATCGAGTCGACCTCATCGACAATCACGAAGTTATGGCCACGCTGGACCATGTCTTCCGGACGCTGCGCCATGTTGTCACGCAGGTAATCAAAACCGAATTCATTATTCGTACCGTACGTAATATCGGCGTTGTACTGCTCGCGTCGCTCTTCCGGCTCTTGTCCAACCAACACACAGCCCACGGTGAGTCCCAGGAAATTGTAGACGCGGGCCATCAGATCAGATTGGTACTTCGCCAGATAATCGTTCACGGTAACAACGTGAACGCCCTTACCGGTCAGTGCACGCAGGTAAGAAGGCATAGTCGCGACGAGCGTCTTACCTTCACCAGTTTTCATTTCTGCGATATTGCCTCGGTGCAGAGCAATACCACCCATGACCTGAACGTGGAAGGGACGCTGACGCAGGGTGCGCCATGCTGCTTCCCGAACGGTCGCAAAAGCCTCAACCAGGATGTCATCCAAGGTTTCGCCTTCATTGAGGCGCTCTTTAAATTCCTCTGTTTTTCCGCGCAATTCCTCATCAGTGAGAGCTTCAAAGTCTTCTTGAAGAGCATCAACTTGCGAGGCGAGCCGGTCGAGTTGACGCAAGGTGCGTCCTTCTCCAGCTCGGAGGATCTTGTCAATAATGGACACGGGGACTCCTGGGATTGTGACCGGATGATCCGGGCGTGCGTCGAGCACACTTCTCCTAGTCTACGAATTTCCGTCGGCGCTTTCGACTTCATCCCAACAACCGTGTCGTTTTTCTCTGCAAGCCGATTGTTCTGAACTTGTTCATCAGTGATGCAAAATCAACCCGACAACTGATATCCGACAACTCAACACACGAGCAATGGTACGCTGTACAAGTCAGGAAATTACGCGCGTAGAAATGGGTCTATGCGCACAACCTCGCGGTCTTCTCTTCTACGACGAGGAGCAGGTCCCCAGGTGCGAAAGAGTCTAAACCATGTCCGAAATTCAATCGCCTCACCCCGACGCTGGAGTGTTCGCACACCGGAGCGCGATACAGTCGCCAGCTCCAGCATTACTTTCGCGCACCGAAACAACGATGGAAGCGATCGAGCAGTACATCGTCGCTAATCACTTGCAACCCGGAGATCCTCTTCCCACAGAATCAGCTTTATGCGATTCTCTCGGCGTATCACGTTCATCAGTACGCGAGGCACTGCGCCAGCTCAAGGCGCTTGAGATTGTGGATGTCCAGCAAGGTCGCGGTGCTTTCGTCGGAGATATGACACTTCGCCCCTTGATCAAAACCGTTTTCCTTCGCTCCTCTACCGCTCCTGATTCTGCCGAGGCCTTGTCCCAGGTTTTGCGGGTCCGCCAAGTTTTGGATCTAGGTTTGGCAAGCGAGGCAATCCAGGCACTTCAAGGCACGCACGATGATCATCTTCATGAACTAGTCGACCAGATGATCTCGAAGGCTCAGCGCAGCGAGTTCTTCATGGACGAAGACATTGAATTTCACACCGCGCTCTTGAAGAAGATCAATAACCCCCTTGCCGAGCAGCTGGTGAATGCCATGTGGATGATTCACATGATGGCGCTCCCACAGATCCATCGAGGTTTTGAAGGGCTTCCGGAAACTGCTCGCGCCCACGAGGCCATGCTGGTCAGTGCAGAAAACGGCGATCTTGAGGGATACCGTCGTGCTGTCTTCGCACACTACGATCCACTGAACCAGGCCTTGGGTTCTTTGTCGCAAGAAGAAGCCTCATCCACTGATAAATGAAAACTTGAGGGGTGTGGGGAGCCTGCTCCCCACACCCCTCAAGTGCGCGTTTTATTCGCCAGTTTGGATAACTGTTGCATTCAGACGCAGAACACCATAGGTCCAGCCGTGGCGATGGTAGACGACGCAGGGCTGCATTGTTTCTTCATCAACAAAGAGGAAGAAGGGGTGCCCCACCAGTTCCATCTGATTCAATGCCTCGTCAACGCTCATAGGAACCGTCTCATGAACCTTCTGGCGGACAATAATCGGACTATCTCCCAGCTGCTCCTCGCGAGCTTCGCCGACTTTCAGATCCCCCGCGCTCTTCAAGGACGCTGGAGCCTGTTCAACAAGCTCCGCTTCTTCCCCAACGCTTGCGGGAAGAACATCTAAATCGGGAGCCAGAATTTCTTCCGTGCGGTGGTGATCTTTCGCCCGATCACGCATACGGCGAAGGCGCTCAAACAGCTTTCCAGCAGCAATATCGACCGCGGCGTAGCGGTCTGCAGATTCTGCCTCTGCTCGAATAATTGGGCCTTTGCCAAAGACTGTTAGTTCAATCCGCTCCGCTGTATCAGCCTGTCGCGGATTCTTCTGGTGGGTTAACTCAACATCAACCCTTTGGGCACGAGGATAAAACTGCGTAACCTTCGCAAGCTTTTCCTCGATGTATGCGCGGAAGTTCGGATGAATCTCTGCATTACGTGCAGCTACTGTGATGTCCATATTTCTCTCCACATCATGAAATGCGACCACAGTCGCGATCGAAAACCCGGCGACATCATTGCCCCGGAGTGTCTTGAACTACCACCCCCGATCAGCTTGTGATGGAAAACCACCACTGGAAGAGATGCATCGAGTATAGCAGATAACGGTGATCTGCATCATAGAGTGACACTATCGTCGCGCCCGCGCAATACACGCCCCTGCCACCCAGTTTTTTCCGCAAACACGGAATAATTCGCTCATCGTTCCACCCGTTGCAACAACATCGTCGACTGCCACAAGTCCCACATCCTGAGGAATGGGCATTGATACGTACATGTGACCGCGCCGAGCTTCTCTGCGCTTTTCTGAGTTCTTTCCCGCCTGTGAAGAGACCCAGGGATCCAACCTGCAGATATCACGAACCACTACCGGAACCGGCGCAGATAAACGAATTCCCTGAGCCACACCATCGGCAATATGGGAGGTTATGGGATGACCAAAGAAACGTCGTTTCCAACTGGATGGTGCAGGCACAATCCACAAACATGTATGGGGTTCACCCACCGCAAGCATCCCGCTCTTTCCCAGCGCATCGCCAATGCTTTTTCCGCATTCGAAAAGAAAAGGCGATAGATCGACGCGCCCGGAGTGTTTTGCGGCCAAAATAATGGACCGCATAGATCCGGAGTATTCACTCAGCGACCACAGCGGATATTCTGCCCACCCCGAATCGATAACTTCCCATGTCGGCACGAAGGAGCGTGATAACCCAAAACATTGGTCACACAAGGTCTGATCCCACGCGCCACAGCCAGCGCAACTACTGGGGATACATAAACTGGCCAACTCCCGCGCGGCCTCGTGAAAAACTCCCATACAGGAAGATCAGCACGAAAAGAAAGCACACGCAGACCGCATAGGCAATCTGTGGAGAAAACGATTCAGCCAGGGAAGTTCACGTCGCGAAGGTTCCCTTCAAGAGACTGCCATAGCGCCCCGGAACGAACCTGATAATTGCCGTCTTTCCCGCGGATCACCATCGTCGTTGAAGAGGAGCCTGCACTCAGTCGCTGAGTCCCAGTAGGAAGAGCAAGAACCGAGGGAAAACCACCGACAGGCACGGTCACCAAAGAAACTTCATCCACCTGATCATTGCCTACGCGAAGTCCCCCTTGACGCACGGCAACAACCGTAGAACGCCCTGCCCACGACACATCATCGACACCGGTCGACAAACCAGCCAGGGGTTCGGGGTCAGTGAGCGCGATCGGCTCACCACTGCCTCGGCGCTCAATTCCAGCAATCCAGGCACTCGTGGAGCCACCCACCTGGCGGAGTAAAAGTGCACGCGCGCCATCGGGAGAGATCCTCACGGCACTCACACCGCTCAGGGATTGATTTTCCGAGGCAATCGGCAAGTTCTGCCCGTCAATTCGCGAGGCCCTCAGGTTGCCTCCCCGAGGAATGTCCCACACCCATCCGAAACGATCGATAGAAGGCGAATACTGCCCTTGTGACCCGTCCACTACCCGCGTCGCCTTGGTTGAGGAATCGACCAAAATAAGACGATCGTCCTCACGCCAAGCTAGCAAGGATGAAGAAACTGGAGACACCGCCGGAAGCGAGGCAGATGGCGAAGGGGCAATGGGAAGAATCCGGGTCGAAACGCTACGCCCGTCAATTCGAACCAAGCCATTCGAGTTGAAAGCAACCGCTGAATCAAGATCAAAGGACGGCTGAGAAGGAAGCCCCGAGGAAGGAAGAACCTCTCCCCCGACATTAATTTCGACAGAATTCACGCGGCCCGAGCGCTGGAGGGTTTGGGAAATCTCCCACGCCATCAACTGCTTCCCGCGGTCATCGCTGGGGAGGGTTCCATTCAAAGACACCTTGGCAACGTGGTCGGAGAGCTCAATACCACCCGCTGAAATCGAGGTGCCCGAAGGGATTGCATTCACTAGGGCATCGGAGAGATGTGACTGGGGGCCAGCGATGAGTCCCTCGAGCATATGGGTTTCGACCCGGCGCGTGGGATACCAGCGCGGATCAGCAATCAGAGAATCGCCGGTCGCTGAAAGAAACATCAGCGAAACAAGCTCGTGCGAGGCCGTAAATGATGCCTGAGAAACAACGACCCCATCCGCAGGCGCATCAATACGCCACTGGCCATTCTCACGAACCAGGTGGAAGCGCGCTTCAAGTGAGGAAGTTTCTGCCGGGGAAAGGACACCATTTTGGTCAACAGAGCCCACGCCGGTGGCCGTGATCGATGCATTCAGAGTGTCCGTTTTCGAAGGGTCAAAAGAGTAAGACACCTTCGGCGTTGAATCCGTCGAATAAATCGTCACTAACTTATGCGGGTCCCAGGTCTGCGCGGAGGAGCTGGTTAAGAAAAGACGCGCGGTTGCGTAGTCGTCTGAAGCTCCCGCGGCACAGGCCAAGAGAAAACTGCTGAGCAAGCTTTCCGGATCCGCATCAGCCACAGGACCACCCGCTGCCAAATCAACCGGCTGAGCATTGGGGGCATCGACATCAAAAGGCGAAGGTGAGGAGGAAGTTGGCAAAGAAGTGCAGGCAGCCAGAGAAAGGCTGCTGAGAATAGCCACTACAGCAAGATACAGTCGCTGATTCATCTTCACTCCTTTTCCCACAGTTCTAAGGGATCGCTTGAAATCGCTGTCCCGACTTTCTTGGGAAGCGTCATCATGAAAGAGGATCCGACTCCGATCTCACCCCACGCAGTTAATGTTCCTCCGTGAAGAACAACATCTTCCAAGGAAATGGCCAACCCAAGACCTGTTCCTCCAGTGGTTCGTGTTCGCGCAGGATCCGCACGATAAAAGCGGTCAAAAACTCGCTCAACCGTTGCCGGTTCCATGCCAACGCCATGGTCACGTACGCGTACCGCGACAGCGGTTTCATTCGAAGCAATGGTCACAACAACTGGTCGAGATTCTGCGTGTTCATAAGCGTTCACCAAGAGATTGCGAATGACACGCTCAATACGTCGATCATCAATTTCTGCTGTGCAATGATGCGTCGGCGCATTGACAATAACCTCGACTCCCAAGCGCTGCGCAAGCTCACTGTTTGCGTTAACAACGCGCGTGACCAAGCCTCGAAGATCAATGCTTTCCGCAGCGAGGTCGACAGATTGCGCATCGTGACGCGAGATCTCTAGGAGATCAGCCAGCATGGAATCGAAGCGCTCAACCTGTTCATGAAGCAGTTCTGCACTCCGAGTGGTCACGGGATCAAAATTCTTACGTTGATCCCAGATCATTTCTTCCGCCATACGAATGGTCGTCAGCGGCGTACGGAGTTCATGAGAGACATCAGAGACGAAGCGCTGCTGGAGCCGAGAGAGCTCGTCATATTCATCAATTTTCTTCTCAAGCGATTCGGCCATGTTATTGAAGGCACGCCCAAGATTTGCCATCTCATCGCTACCGCGGGCATCACTGCTGTCAATTCGAACATCTAGATTTCCCTCAGCAAGCTTTCCTGCCGCTGTTGCAGTACGACGCACCGGTCCCAAGATGTGATAGATCAAGATGAAGGTGATGATCGGAATCAACAGCAAGAACGGAATCCCGGCAAAGATCAAGATTCCCATGACGGTGTCAATGCGTTCTTGGTCTGCTTGAAGCGAATAAACGATATACAGCTGGTGGGTTCCTGCTCGCGGTACCTGAACGTTTCTCCCCACAAGGATTGCAGGTACTCGCTGGTTCGCATCACGCGCGGAAGGAATTGAGACTGATTGCCATTGGGGATCCGTTGATCCTGCTACGGCATTTTTCATCTCTTCACTAATGACACCTAAGACCGTGGGGTCAACAATCTCATTGATCCGAAGTGATTGCGATTGCGATTGCGAGCGCAAGAGCAGAACAGAAACCGCCCCAGTACCCGAGGCAGAAACACGTAAGGAGGTTGCAAGCTGTCGGGTTGATTCTTGGATCTGATCGGGAGTGCTGGCTGTTGACTGGTCGAAAACCGATTGCGCAGTTGAAAAACGCAAAGCCGCATCTGAAAGTACTGCGGTTCGTCGAGATTCAAAAACGCTACTGCGCAGTTGAGTCGCAACAATTGTTCCCGCAATAAGGATGAGCACCATCGACACCGCAGCGAGGTAGGAAGCCGCACGCAAAGAAGCGGAATTACGAATTGCTCTTAGAGCTTCCCACTGAGAAATACGTTCCCAACCACGCCACTGTCGAAGAGGCCGGAATAGCCGTTGAAGAAAAAGAAGTATGCGCTCCAGTGGCGCAACATGAGACTCAGGAACAGGGGGCGTCGAGAGCACTCCCCCATCTCCACCTATCATGACGAGGCGTTGCCGGCGCGGTAGCCTACTCCGCGGACAGTCACAACGACCTCGGGATTATCCGGATCGCGCTCAACTTTTGAACGTAGACGCTGGACATGGACATTCACCAAGCGAGTGTCTGCAGCGTGGCGGTAACCCCATACAGATTCAAGCAACTCTTCGCGGGAGAATACCTTCCACGGGGAACGCGCAAGAGTCACGAGCAGATCGAATTCAAGTGGTGTCAAAGGCAATTCTTGGCCACCACGATGCACGCTATGACCTTGAACATCGATGACAAGATCCCCAAGACGAACCAGCTCTTCACCACTGTCATCTCGCCCTCGCAGTCGCGCTCGAACACGCGCGACTAGTTCTTTGGGCTTGAAAGGTTTAGGAACGTAGTCGTCTGCCCCGGCTTCAAGACCGGCGACGACATCTGTTGTATCTGATCGAGCAGTCAGCATCACAATAGGCACGTCGGATTCTCGGCGAATCTGACGGCAGATTTCAATCCCATCGACGTTTGGAAGCATGAGGTCCAGAAGGACAAGATCCGGTGAAACTTCATGGAAAACATCAAGGGCTTGCGCTCCATCTGCACAATCAGCAACCTCGAAACCTTCAGCATGAAGCATGATTCCGATCATTTCGGAAAGCGCGACATCGTCGTCAACGACCAGGATCCGTGAACTCATGTAACGATTGTGTCACGAAACTGACAGGTGTGTCGAAAAGACGCGGCGAATTTTATCAACATAAGAAACGCTGAAGACTCGCTGACTACTTCCTCAGTTCTTTCTGATTAGTTGAATGCATGGCACAATATTCAGGAAGACACGTGTCACCTATATAGGAGTAATAATGTCTGATCCTCAGGGCGTTCCCACGAATGATCCGTGGGCACCCCAGTCATCTTCTTCTCAGAATCCCTCCCAGGGCTCTGTTCCCTCAACACCCCAAGTTCCTCAGACTCCTCAGGCTCAGCAGCCTTGGGGAGCACCTGAGCAGCCCGCACAGCCCCAGCAGGCTCAGCAGCCTTGGGGAGCACCCGAGCAGCCCGCACAGCCCCAGCAGCAGTGGGGCGCGGCGCCTCAGCCCGACGCCGCATGGCAGGGCACCCAGACTCAGGGCGGCACCGCATGGACCGTTGCGCAGCCCGGAATTATCCCGCTCCGTCCGCTAACCGTTGGCGAGCTCTTCAGTGGCGCCTTCCAGGCGGTTCGCGTCAACCCGCAAACCATGTTTGGTTTTGCCTTTGCGATTATGGCGGTCGTCGGTCTTGTTCAGGCCTTCTTCGCTTCCTCTTCGACATCGTCACTGACGCGCGCACTGTCCTCCGGAGATGCCAACGATTTGGTCTACTCGCTGGGCAGCAGCATGGGTTCCTTCGTAACAAGCGGACTTACCCTGCTCGCAACCGCGTTCCTCTCGGGCATGCTGGCACTGACAGTGTGGGATGCAGTCCTCGGACGCAAGTCTTCTCCCGCGGACGCATGGCACCGTTTCTCGCCGCGCTTCGTCCCGGTTCTTCTGGCAACCCTCCTCATCGGCATCATTGAATTCGTGGCGATCGTGGTAGTCCTGCTGGTCTTCCTGATCCCCTTCATCCTTGTGGCTGTTAACGCAGCTTCGGCTCGCAGCTACGATTCTGCGAGTGCAAGCATTGGTGGAGCCTTATCGATCATCTTCCTCATGATCGTTGCCTTGATCGTGATCGCCTGCTTCTTGACTGTGAAGTTCGCATTCACTTCCAGTGCAGTCGTCCTTGAGGGACTCGGCCCGGTCGATGCCATGAAGCGTTCATGGTCACTGTCTAAGGGTTCCTTCTGGCGAATCCTGGGCCGCATCTGGCTCATCGGTATCGTCACCGCTTTGATCACCTCAGTTCTGGGCGGCATCGTCGGTGCAATTCTGGGTGTTGGCGCCGCTGCAGCTGACTCGGTAGGTATGCTCGTCGCCTTCTCGGCCTTCTTGAGTGCACTACTGTCGGCAGTTGTGATCCCGGTTCAATCGTCCTTCTACACTCTGATGTACCTGGACGAGCGCATGCGCAAGGAGAACCTTGCTCCCATGATTGCTCAGGAAGCTTCTCGCGCCTGATGTTTTTCTGTGAAGCTCCGCTGACACCCGACGACGAGGAAGCTCGCGCATGGGTGTCAGCGGAGCTTTCGCGTCCCGACTACCTACCCACCCCGCCTTCCGCGTTATCACGCTTCTTCAACTGGCTTATTCAACGCCTCGTGAGCGGTGCTAGTAAGGCTGCACCTGTCGGTTTCCCCATTGAGGGTTTCTTTATCTTCCTCTTATTCGTGATACTCGCGATCATCGCAATCATCGTCATCACCCACCCGATCCGCCTGCGCCGCCGCATGCGACGAACTGCTGTGTTTGACTCCGATTCCACGCTTTCGTTGCGCGATGTCATGAAGCGGATTGACGAGGCTCGCGCAAGCGGAGATCTCGATGCTACGTTGATCTGGTCCTACCGACTTTTTGTGCTCTATCTAGCGCGCGACGGCATTCTTCGAGATACTCCCGGCCTTACAGCGGATGAAGCCGGCCGAGCAGCTCAAAATGCTTTTCCCTTCCTCGCTGCCCCGATCACCTCCGCGACTTCCGTCTTCGCCTCGGTACGTTACGGTGAAGGCCACGCAAGCGCAGAGGACTGCGCGGGGATGGACCAGCTTATTGCCGCCTATTCACAGAACAAGAAGCAGGCAGTGCACGCATGAAAGCAACTCAAAGCACTGTCGTTTCGCCAACTGTTCGTCAGCGTTGGACGCGAATGCGCCCGCTTGTCATCATCATCTTTTTGGGGCTGTTGTTTGTCATCGCAACCACGTTGGTCCCTCGCTACGAAAAAGATAGCGAGACTCTATCGCCGAATAACCCCGGGAATTCTGGCGCTCAAGCTCTTGTCCAAACGCTGCGTCACCACGGCGTTAAGGTCGTGAAAGTCCGCTCCGCACGCGAACTCATTGCACGCTCAACACCTGATTCGACCGCTGTTATTACCTATCCAGGTTACTTGCCTGATGCCACCGCGAAAGCAATCGACGAGAAACTTCATCGAGTGGTCTATCTTCTGTCTCACTACGGCTCAGATCTTGATACTCCCTCCATTGAAGTGACAACTTCAAAGACGACAAATGCGACGAGAATCCTCTCTGCAGAATGCGCGTCTGAGCCTGCGCAAAAAGCTCAAACTCTGACCAATTACAGTGGGCAGCTTGTTACCACCACCGAAGATGGATGGACCAAGTGTTTCCCGGTAGATGACGCCTACGCCTACCTTGAAAAGAATGAGGGCAATCGTTTCCGCGCGATCATCGCCGATGGGGCTATCGCATCAAATCAATGGGTCGATAGTGATGGCAATGCAGCACTTGTCATCAATGCCATGGCGCAGAAACCAACCATCTACTGGTATGACGGCAGTAAAGACAACGTCCTAGCTAGCGACACGGTTGACACTCTTCAACCCGAGTGGCTGATCCCCGTCCTTTTACTTATCGGCATCGGAATTACCGTCATCGGTTTTTCTCGAGGCCAACGATTGGGACGTTTGGTTCCCGAAGATCTGCCCTCTTACGTCCCTTCATCAGAGACAACGAAGGGCCGCGGACGTCTAATGGCAACACAGAAGCAACATGCTCATGCGGCGCGCCTCTTGCGAATCGAAGCCGTGATGATAATCGCCAAGCATTTGGGAATCGACCCGAAAGCACCGCGAGCCACCCTAGAACACGCACTTGCGGCGCGAGGATTGCTGACCGAGCACGTGAGTGATTTACTGTGGGGTCCAGCCCCAACAAATAACTCTGAACTGGTCGAATTGGCCGAAGCACTATCCGCGCTCACACAGGAGATTGAGTATCAATGACAAGCCCCGAACTACCGCCCCAGGGGCGTGATTCCCGCGACGCTCTGGTTTCCCTGCATTCGGAAATTGGCAAGGCTGTCGTCGGCCAAGAAGGTGCACTCACCGGCCTGATCATCGCTCTGGTAGCCGATGGACACGTCTTACTTGAAGGCGTCCCTGGCGTTGCGAAGACGCTCTTGGTTCGAACCCTTGCTCGATGCATCGATTTGACTATGACGCGTGTCCAATTCACCCCAGACCTCATGCCCGCCGATATCACGGGTTCCTTGGTGTGGGACAACGGCAAGAGCGAGTTTGAGTTCCGCCCAGGACCGATCTTCACCAATCTTCTTCTGGCCGATGAAATT
>CAKAPY010000026.1 GCA_916719935.1 uncultured Actinomyces sp.
GCCCCCGGAAAGGCCCGACCACCGCGAGACGACACGCGGCAAGCCGTCACACCCACCTGCCATAATCCCACCCACAACACCAGCAACGACGCCACCAAACCCCACTCAACCAGCCAACGAAAGACCGAGGCTAGGGTGGATTACGTGGTGTATTCCACTAGGATCGTTCTTCACGTGAGGTCGAGTCTTGCCCCTGTTGTTTGGACACGCTGATTCCGGCCTTTGGGTCGGGGAGAGCGAGATGATCTGAGCATGGCTGGGAAGAGCTATTCTGAGGAGTTCCGTCGTCAGGCGGTGGACCTGTACGAGACGACACCGGGGGCGACGGTGCGCGGGATCGCCCAGGATCTGGGGATCGAGCGCGGCACGCTGCGTCAGTGGCTGACCTGGTACGGGACCGGGCGCAAGACCGGGGCCGACGGCAGGCCAGCCCCCAGTCCGCTGCGCCCGCGACAGTCCGGTGGCTCCCCCACGAGCAGGCAGACGCAGGAGACTGCCCCGGAGGTGATCGCGCGTCTGGAGGCGGAGAACGCCGAGCTTCGGGCTCAGTCCGTCAAGCTGACCCGGGAGCGAGAGATCCTTCAGCAGGCGGCCAAGTATTTCGCCGGAGAGACGATCTGGTGAGCCGTTTCCAGTTCGTTGAGGACCACCAGGACACCTATGAGGTCAAACGGCTGTGCGAGCTGGTAGAGGTGGCACGCTCGTCGTACTACGCCTGGAGAGCCAGCCGGCTGGCCCGTGGGCGGCGAGCGGCTGCTGACGCGGCCCTGACAGAGCGGATACACCTGCTGCACAGGGCCGACCCAACCATGGGCGTACCCAGGATCACCGCCGAGCTCAACGACACTGCCCACGACACGGACGGGCCAGTGAACCGTAAGCGAGTCGCCCGACTGATGCGCGTTGCGGGCATCACCGGCTACCGCAGACGGCGCCGGGTGCGCACCACTGTGCCAGACCAGACCAGTGACAGGTACTCCGACCTGCTCAAACGTGACTTCACGGCCCCGGCCCCCAACCGCAGGTACGTCGGCGACATCACCTACCTGCCTCTAGCCGACGGGACGAGCCTGTACCTGGCTACCGTCATCGACTGCTTCAGCCGACGCCTGGTCGGCTGGGCACTGCGCGACCACATGCGTACGCCCCTGGTCATCGAGGCGCTCCAGCAGGCCGCAGTTACTCGTGGGAGCCTGAAGGGCGCTGTCTTCCACACTGACCACGGATCGGTCTATACCTCCAAGGCATTCGCCACCGAGTGCAAGAAGCTCGGCGTGACCCAGCCCATGGGTGCGATCGGCTCCAGTGCTGACAACGCACTGGCCGAGTCATTCAACGCCACATTGAAGCGCGAGGTCCTCATGGACGCACGCTCCTGGGACGATGAGCTCACCTGCCGTCGCCAGACCTTCAGATGGCTGAACCGCTACAACACCGTGCGCCGCCACTCCTACTGCGGCCACCTACCCCCAACCACCTACGAGAAACAGACCTCAACTACTACGCTGGCAACCGCCGCGTAAACCAACCCCCGTGTCCAACAACAAGGGACAAGGCCCTTTTGAACGGGTGCCCCTGTGTGGTGGGTCAAGGTGCTGTAGGTAG
Source organism: uncultured Actinomyces sp. (assembly GCA_916719935.1). GTDB lineage: Bacteria > Actinomycetota > Actinomycetes > Actinomycetales > Actinomycetaceae > Pauljensenia. Next base: position 1,606 of record CAKAPY010000026.1, read on the forward strand.
TTGCGGGTCGTAGAGGGGACCGTTGCGGATCATGGCGTGAAGAGTCAGGGTTCGAGAACGTCAAAAACGCAAAATCCTGTGGATCCCCCTAGGAGCACGGTCAATGAACGACGTAGTGGACAAAATATAACAAATGGTGTATTCTTGATCTGTTAGAAATCGCCGTATTGAAGCGAGGAGTTATGAGAGCGTCGAAACATGATGAAGAACATAAGATTATCGCGGCAGCCGACCTGCAGATAAAGTCTTTATCAAATGACACCATCATGCTGGCTACTGGTGGTAAACGGTTCGTTTTTAAAACGGATGTCGGCGAGTCAATGAGGGTAGCCAAACTGCTCGACCGGGCAACGAAAAAACTTGACAGACCATACCTATTAAGCGAAAAATTATCCGACGATGATGAAAACGCCATACGTCCATACATGGACGAGCTCTTTAAAGTCGGCGCGTTGTACATTTCTGATTCTTCTATTAATACTGACGCCGATCGTCAATTATACACATACCTGGCTCGGCGAACTAAGTCTCCTGAAACCGCATACCAAGACGTTAAACGTCAGATTTTTTATATTGACGCCCCTCCACTCTGTCGAAGCGTTTGGGCACCAATTTTTGAAAAGCAGGGTTTAGTTACATCGGAAAAGCCCACTTCTGAATCTATTATAATTCGTCTTTGCTTAAGTTGGCGAGAAGTAGCCGATCAAAGTAGCATTCATTTTGATAAGTTACGGGAGTGGACTCCGGTGTTGTTGACGCAATCCCGAGTAATAATTGGACCATGGGTATCTCCTAAAGCATCGGCCTGTCCTGCTTGTAACCTTCAGTACGATTCAGAATCGAGTACAACAAATTTCACAGAATGTCAATCATCCTGGATTACTACGCAACCCGGCGCCCTATTTTGGGTAGGCGGAGTACTGGTTCACCAAGCGTTGAGAGCCGTCTCTCCAATAGGGCCATATCATCCGTGGGGATCTGTACATATTCTGGATATGGTTCGAAACCAGTGCTCGCAATACACTGCTTGGAAAAATCCATTCTGTCAAATTTGTGGATCAACCGTTTCAGCTCAAACTACTTGGATTGATAAAAATGAGTAAAGAAAGTACCGAAATTCGTGATCAACTTTTCGCAATGGGTTTTAGAGTACGTGAAGTTCCTATTTTACCTGGGTTTTCGCATCATACGATCGCTCTTATCCCGGAGAATTCCGGACCACCTCATATGGATATAACAGTTCATCCGATACCTGTATTGGCTATAGCCTCTGGTTTGACGCTTTCAAAGGCTTATCATCGACTTCTAGAGTCCGCCGTGGAGCTTCGTGCAGGGGTTCAACAAGATGTGACAAAAAACATTGGTATCGATCGAAACAAAAATACAGCAATCGATCGAGCGCTTGCGAAGTCGTGTGAACACCTGACTGTGAGTCTTTTGTCAAATCAAACAAATCAAATAAATCTTGATAATGTCGGAAGACTGCGTGAGCGTGAAACAGACTCACTAAAAAACATTGACGGATCGATTACCATCTCGAAGTACGATTCGACCGTGTCAAACACTACGGTAGTAGCAGAACTACGTCTAGCAAAACCTCCCTATTATTTAGCTGGCGTAGGATGTGGCAAACAATCAACAGAAAGAGCATTATCTGCTCTATATTGTAAGTTTGACACATTTCGCCTTGTGAAAAAACAAAAGAATGGAGATGTGCCATGGGTTCGTGCGGCTTTGAACGAAGGTTATGCTGAGACCAATGAACCTCTCTCCTTTTCAACAAAGAGCGAAGAAACAACTAGACAAATTAATAAAGCTTCATCCAACAGACATGAACTGAAAGTATGGAATAGTGATGGGTTATGGTATGTGGAAGCGATGAACAAAGATTATTCCATACCGCCAACACACAACGTTTTTAGTTTTGTTGACGCTCTTGCTCTTTCTCTGGAAGGGCCCGTCAGCTTCTCCATGTCCAACGAAAAACATAACGTTCTGCTTTCTCGCACTTTTCACGAAAATACAAAAATTTCGACACGCTTTAAAAGCACTCCAGTGTTTGAGTCTAGTCTCACGACCAAGCCGATACGTTCTGCATTAAGTCATGCGGTTCGCGACTATCGCTACACCAGGTTAGAAATTCCGCTGATTCGTGAGCGATTTCAGCAGACAGACACAGTAGAGGAATTATTTAAACAACGGCGCTCGTGGGCAAAAATGGCTCAAGAAACAATCTCACTTTCAGAATTGTCTCATATTTTAACAGTATCGTACGGGGTGACAGGATCAGCTCAAATAGGAAACGATAAGCAACCTGTCCCACTCCGCGCTACTCCATCTGGCGGCGGACTTTACCCCTGTGACATTTATATACTTGCTAATAAAGTTGATAATATCCCGTCAGGACTGTACTATTTTAATCCTAACCGATTAGTTCTACAATTAGTTAATGAGGCAGTGACTGCAAAGGAATTTGCGGCTAACACTGGATATGCTGCGCGAGTTGAAGATTCAGCTGCTATTATTTTGCTGGGAGCAGCATTTAATCGAACACAATGGAAGTACTGGGAACGAGGGTATCGTGTCATTCTTTTAGATTGTGGTCATTTAGCTCAAAGTTTGGTGGTGGTTGCCAATAGCCTCAAACTAATAGCACATCCGATTGGAGGATTTTTAGACGATTACGTAAATGGTCTTGCGGGACTGAATGGCATTGATGACGCAATTTTACATGTACTTTTAATCGGAAGGAAAGACGATGGAGAATAGTACATTCTGGAAACCAAAGCTCGATCCAAATACACGAGTTTTTGCCAAAGATGACCATAGCGGATATCTTGAGACTAAACTAGGACTGAAAAAAATTAACGGAGACCATATAGAGAAACTCGTTAGCACCATCGTTCCTCTATTAGATGGAACTAATAACATAAGTTCTATCTTAGAACAGTCAGATTATACGTTCGATGTAAACGAGATAAAGAATATTCTTAGCGAGTTAGATAACGCCGGAGCATTTGAACCTGAGCAGGATAACGTTGAAGGAGCACTGTGTCAAATACTAGACTATAAAGGTGACGAGTCTCTATCAGCTCAGATGAGAGTAATGTTGGAGACAATAAAGATCGAAACGGGAACAGTTACTGAAACCAAGGAAAAGGTGACAATCCTTACAACTCGATCGATTTTCGATCCTGAGTTTATTCGATTAGAAAGAGAACTGATTAATTCGCAGAATAGTTACATTTGCGTCGGCACCTTTGGGGCGGAAAATCGTGGATTTGTGGGACCGCTAAGGAAGCCGGGATATCTTGGCGGCTGCATGAACTGTATGCGGACAAGACTAAACTCTAACTCACGTTCTGGTCAACTCCGAGCTGAGTACACTAGTTGGTTGAAGAATCATAATCAAAAGCCTTTTTCCAACTTAATAAATGGGGAGTTGGTATTGTTGCTTTCTAGTTGGTGTGCACGCCATCTTTTAGATACGAACAACAATCAAACTGAGAAATCAACAGAACTTATATTCATAGATGGCCATACTATGAGTAGTTCAATTCACACCCTTCTTCCCGTGCCCACTTGTACGGTATGCGGTCATTTTCAAATAGATTCCCAAGTTGGGCCGCCCTTAAATATGGAATGTGCGTTTGATGAGGAAGTTGGGATAGTTCATTCACTTAACGTAAATGAATCTAAAGTGGGGCCTCGTATTTTTATTAGCGGAACAACGTCAGGAGATTCTTCGTTCATACGATCCACAATGCGAGCCGTGACTAATGGTGGAGCTGGTTATACAGCCGATGCTGCTCGGATGTCCTCACTAGGCGAATCGCTTGAACGATATTCAGCAGGAATTTATAATTCTAGTTCCCTATACTTAGCGACATGGAACGACTTACGTGAAGATGCCGTTGATCCTATGACGTTCTGTAGCTTCAGTAATGAGCAGTACAATCAGAGCGATTTTCCTTATGTTCGCTTCGATGAAAACACTCAAATTCGATGGACACGAGCCACGCGTTGGTCCGACAAAACAACGATTTGGGTACCAGCTTCTCAAGTGTACCTTCCGTATCGCAGAGTAAAAGGTGAAGCATCCATCGGTCCTTCAATCTCTTCGGGAATGGCAGCCGGGGCGAGTTTTGAAGATGCAGTACTTGGCGGACTACAAGAGATTATCGAGCGAGACGCATTGGCTATTTCTTGGATGCATAAACTTCCGCCAAGAAACATCTCTAATGATTCATTGAACAAATCGACTATTCTAATGAATCTGTTACATAATCCTAGACGTTGGAACGTCAATTTGTATGATCTTACGTTAGATGGTCCGCTTTGTACTATTGCAGCTGTCATGAAAGACCAAACTAGTTCCAATGACATTGTTGGTTTTGGTTCTGCATGTCGTCGAACTTTAGCTGAAGCAGCTGAAAAAGCGTTTTTAGAAGCAGCTCAAGGACTTACATACATCGAACGTTTATTAGAGAAGTATAAAAACTGGCTTCCAGGAGACGATTTCGAACATGTGAATGACTTTAACCAGCATGCGATTCTATATAGCAAATTCCCAGAGCTCCGCTCTCGCGTTGATTACTTGGTGGATCCCTCGATCACAACCTCGGCATGTCGGCCGGCAACAGAAGAAAGACCGCATGGTAACGACGGGAATTCATTAAATTCAATTATCTCGCAGCTTCGGGAGATGGGATACGAAACATACGTTGTCGATTTGACTACGCCAGACGTTGCAATGCTAGGAACTTGTGTCGTACGAGTACTTGTACCTGGATTCGTCCATCTTTCCGGAACACACGGAACGCGTTTTCTGGGAAGTGAACGACTGTTGCAAGTCCCTCGACAGTTAGGATTCGCATCTATGCCTGATAACATCTATCCACATCCGTTACCGTAGAGGAGTAAAAATTGGGACAGAAAATGACAATGCAGCAGACCATGGGGTTTCTCGTTAACAGCGATTTTACATATACGGATAGCGTTAGTCAAGCAGTAAAAAGATGCTTGATTAGTAGATGTTTTCCCAACCCAGAGACGATTACGCACAAAGTCACTTCAATCAAAGTGCACGGGGGTGTCAAACTTACCCTACATACGCATTTTGCTGATTTGTTTGAGGAACAAGCAATCACGCATAAATTCTACTTTGTTAATCGCTCGGAGACTAGAGAAGTCGTACATACTGTAGGCCCCAACTTCCCAGAAGCCTCGACTGAGTTAATGATCCTATTTGACGAAACCGAATCAAGGGACTATTTTAATTTTTCACTGTTAGATCATGAAGGAATGCAGGTCGTAGTAGATTCAATTGTATTTGATAACTTGGGGAGAACAGTAACCTACCCATTCTCCGAGCATCGTGTCTCGCCGTTAATACTGGATAATGTAGCATTGAGCGAAATAATTGAAGAAAGCGGCAAGCATGTGGCTAGATTTCAGATTAGTTTTAAGGAACTTGAGGAGCCCACAGAAGTACATATTAACTGGGAAACGATGGGGATAACTTATCAGCATACTTCAATGTGCAGCAAAGATAGACCGCATATGTATGCGGATTTGGTGCTTGATGACAACCCGCTAGTTGTTTCTGGAGACTGGGTAGCTATAGCAGTTGATGACAATGAGAGAATTATCGCACAAACTATCCTTAGAATTTCTACGAGAGACTAATTGACATGTTTCCGCAGGGCTTGCGCGTCATTTTTAGGCCTATTCCGTTGGACTTTCCTATTGTGCACATAATTTTAGCTATCGAGTTCGGTAGTTCTGATGACGGCGACCGCTTTGGACTTGCCCATCTGATCGAGCATATTATTGTGCGTCATTATTTGGCGGATGTGCCTGAGGTACAAGCAGCAACCGGACGCGATCGCACAACTTTTAAAATTACAGTGAGGGAAGATAAATTTCCATCGATAGTTTCTCGACTTCTAAATGTTCTTCATCCGCTAGAATATATTGGTCGACAAGTATTGTTCGAAGAAAGGAAGATAGTCGAGCAGGAAATTAATGAGCGTCGGAATACGATGTCCTGGCAAACTCGAGAAGATATGCTGACGTTGATTTGGAAGGGGACTACATATGCACATAGTTCCTTAGGATCCGCTTTTTCGTTGTCAACAATTACTCCCTCGACCGTTATCGATACGCAACGACTATTCTACCGAGTTTCTAATGCTGTTTTGATCATCGTCGCGTCTGAACGAGTGAAGCAACGCTACATAACTTTTGAAGAGCCCTGTTCTCTCGATAATCGTGAAACCGGCCTACACCTTCCCACAGTTCCTATTATGATGCCGTTTAGATCATTACAAAACAAAGGAGTAACGTCGATTCTATTCTGGCATGATAAGGTTCCCCACGTAATTCTTCCGCAATTAGTCAACGGCTTTAGAATGTTACGTATAGCCCATATTCCCATACTAGGTGGTTGGCTCAACTGGGCGCGGGTGTCTGGTACAGACGACCTGGTTTCAGTTTTAACAGATAGAATTGAGTATCTGGCTAGTGAGTATGCTAAGGATTCCTTTTTGAGTGATCATTTCTTTAATCGAATATTTCTTCAACAGAAGCGGAGAAATGAGTCTTTTGAGTATGTGGGGCAAGAGGCATTGAACGAATTATGGACCGGTGACGAGTCGAGATCTGATATTGAAAGTTTGGATGCTTCTATTGAGGGATGGAGAACTTCAGTACGGAGCTTGATAGAAGGATAACCATTTATGCATTTCGTTAGATATGTAGACGAGCTCGGGATCATTTGGCTTCTTGGCAAACATAAAAGCCAGATACCGACGATGGCGTTGGCGACACCGGTATTTTCGTTACCACCTTCGGAAGCGATTATTTGCCCGTTAATTAGTACACTTTACCGTCGCAAGGCCAGTTCTATCCTGGAAGAACGTGGATTCCGATTTAGCGTACGCTCTATGAGTAACTTTGATGCTGCAGGTATTACGGTTGAGACAGACATAGATAACTCTATTCGCTGTTTCGAATTGTTTAGGGAACTGACGAGAAGTGATTCCTTGCTCCCAGATTTTATCTTGGATGAGGATCGTCGTGAGGCGGTGGAATGTGCTCGACGAGAATCCTTCGACGCTGACTCTTTATCTCATTTTGCCGAATCGGATCATCGATATTGTTTTGGTACAAAAGATCGAATTAATGCAATAGAAAACGTCGAAATCGGTCAGATTTCGAATAAATTTTCAAAACTGAGACGTATTGTATCTTATGTAGGGAGGCGGATACCAGTATTATTGGGAACGGAGGAGGAGAACAAGAATAGTGCTCGGGCGAGTACTAACAAATATGCGCCGACTTCTGGAAGTCAATCAAAAAATTTTCACACTGTACAAGATGATCTGGTCAGGTTGCTATTTATTTCTCCTGGCGTGTCGTTAACTGACTCTCGTAAGGCGGCGCTTCATATTGCGTGGGCTATTCTGAGATCCCGCGAAGGACCAATTTACAAGAGACTTAGAAACCTAGGAACTTTCGTCTATTCGCTTGGAGCTTACAGCCGAGAATATGTAGATATGGGATACGGGTGTATGACTACTCAATGTAGGATTGATCACGTTGACGAAGTAAAATGCGCATACTTCGAGGCCTTAAGACAGTTGGCACGAGGAGAGGTAAGCAAAGGATCGTTTCATGCCGCAAAAAGATTACTCGAGTTAGCTCATTTACGCACATTATGTAATCCTGTGGCCGTAACTCAAATGGCGCTGAATTATGAACTTAGTGGTTCTTCCATTGTTGATTACAGAAATATGCTTTCGAGAGCCACGATTGAATCTGTAGCCGATGTTTGTAACAGCGTTTTGCGTCCGGAGTTGCAATCAGTATCTGTTGTTTCTCCGGGGCAACTGGTTGGTGGGTACTAGGGAAAATGGTGGTGCCTTGTGTCGGGGCACTTCGAGTAGAATGGGGATGCCAGTTGCGTTTGGACTGCTGGTATCCGCACAGACAGAGAGGATCTGGTCTAATGTTTGAGGTCATCGATGAGCAAGGGGCCGACTTAGAGGCTGTTGCTGTTGAGGAAGGCTGTTCGACTTGCACGTCGTGTTCGTCCCTGGACGTGTCTGACGTCGAATTCGACGAGGAATAGTTTCTCTTCGTCGTAAGCCAAGGGGGTCCCGAAGTCTGCAGCTTCGGGACCCCCTTGGCACACCTTTTGATTCCGCTCTTCATAATTTGCATGACGTTATGTATTGCATGGGTAAATGCATTTCATTTGTCATATTGTTGCCGTATATTTGACGGCTCGTTATTGAGTGAATAATTGAAGACGCTTAAATGCTTGTTGTTTACTTGTGTAGGTCTAGAATTGGAGATCACATTATTTCAGCGTATTGGCTAACCTTGGAAATCTGTGAGTGCGGTACGTCATAAGTTCTATTTGAAGCATCGAGGAACGCGTGTGATGTCATCGCAGAAGGTCCTGAATTACCGATTACGCGATATTGACACCGACCCTTGACAACTCGTACCATTCGAAATGAAGGTGTTCGGATCTGTCGAGTAAAAGGAGTTGGATTCGTTTGCAATCAGCAGAAAAAGGGGGTGCTGTGGCCCTTGTAGGATATTATTACTATGTAATTTGTGTGATAGCCTCTTATGGCGTGGGCATGATAGGAAATGGCTGAATTGTTGACAGTGTTGTTTGTTGGAGTATTGAATTGTGATGACTACCCAGAAGACGGCGGTAAGTCTGTTGGTGTTGAAGTTCATTCTTGCGAGGCAAGTGATTCTGTTGCGGCGATCATAAGTTCATCAGAGAACGGGTGGGTTATTTTTGGGGAAAACGTCGGTGATGATGAGTTGAATCGATTATTTTCCCTGGTCCGAGCTATTAGTCCGGTTACACATATCGCTATTTTGGGTGATTCCAGTGATTGGCGTCGGTGTGACGCTTGGGTTCGCAGAGGATGCCAGGTATACATGAAGTACGGATCGAGTTTTAAACGTATCATTAATGTCATCGTTACTTCGAGTTTATGTGAAGTAACAATCGTGGATCAGGTTTTCCAACAGCTTCGAGAGGCTCGACGTTCAATAGGGCTGCCAAAATTGACAAAAAGAGAAGATGAGGTTTTAAAACTGTTGCATCGAGGTCTTAGTAATAGGGACATTGCTTCGATTCTCTATGTTTCTCAAAGTACTGTCGAGTACCATATGAAACACATCCTAAAAAAACTTGGGGCTCGAAGTAGGCTTGAAGCAGTCGAGCGTTCAACAGCCCTTGGATTGTACTAATCAGATTGATTAACGCACTTCAACTTTATCGTATTTTTAGTCTTGAGTTTTCATCGTTGAGGCATTGAAGGTGGGGTGAAGGTGTTTTTCCGATAATAATGTGGGTTGCGGATATTCGAGAACTCTGAGAGAAAGACTTCTTCGCGGTGGGATACTAACGGGTTGTACCCGGCTGCGGATGTGAAGACCGGGCAGGTTCGCGGCGATAGCCTCAACCAGGCCCGTGTGGGCGTCAGAGGTGA